>JBGPGB010000179.1:0-4285 GCA_041483595.1 Nitrosotalea sp. | reverse complement strand
CCAGCCCATAAGCACAGCTTATGTAGGTACTAACACCTATAGGTAATAGATCGTATAGGTACAATGCCCTATAGGTGTTAGTACCTAGGGATGTTCACTTAATCAAAATTAACTAATTATTTTTTCGTAGCTAGGTAATTTCACCTAGGCCAGGGGGGTCCAGGCCGCCATGACGACATCCTTTTTTATTTGTGTTTACTTTTTTAAAATTCGGGCGGGGAATTGACTTGGAAAATACTAAAAGTTTTTGAAAAGGGTGTCGTCAAAAAATCCGGCGGCAAAAATTTATTTCCCTGTAGGGTTTTTAGCAACTAGACTATCTCTCCAATCATCCCACGACTTTGCTTCTGCGGCCATTTTCTTTTTGCGCTTATTCATGGACTTTTCCATATTGATTAGTTTTTCAAGTTCTGGTCCGTCACCCAAAACTTCGGTAACTAACTTTTTGAGTTGGGTAAGAGAAGTACAAACTCTAAAGTGTTCACCTTCATAAACTTTATCAACAAGGTCACGAACTAAATCTTTCATGGTATCCTCACACAAGTTTGGCAAAGGCATATTTCATTTATTTATTATACACTTTATTGTGGCAGAAGTCAATAGATATATTAGGAACAGTATTGAAATGGACATCTATGGACATATTTTTGGAAATCTTGATTGCATACATCTTTGCTGATTTTATTGGCGGGGTATATCACGTATTAACTGACAGGGGTTACAATCCAATCAAATCGCAAGTAGATGAATTTCAACTACACCATAAAAATCCGGGAGAAATGGAATTTTCACTTGTACCAGCACTTTTCGGTATTCCAACAATGTTTATAGGTTTTATATGTTTCCCTGCATTTTTTATAGCGCTAGGACTTTTTGGCTCATTGACGCAGGTAACTCATTGGTATGCTCACAAGAAGGAAATACCTTGGGTTATAAGAGTATTACAGAAGTGTTGGGTAATAATGCCTGTACAACACCATGACGATCATCACAGTGGCAATTTTGATAAGAACTATTGTATATTAAGCGGCTGGAACAATTGGTGGTTTAATTGGGTAATAAGAAAGTTTGTTGATAGACGTTAGGTGCGCCTCAGTAGTTTAATATTTCCTTTTTCTATTTCTTTACGCAGATATTCAACATTATACTTTCCATTGGAGCCGTCGTCCCATTTTACATATGCAATAGTTTTACTGGTATATTTGTCAAAGTCAACTATAACACCTTCGGAATGATTATTGAAGCCGAAGCCGGATATTCTACAGCCAACTTTACACCAGCTTAAAGGTTTTGGGTTCTTATAATTAAACTCTAGTAGTTCATTTTCGTTCATATAGAATCTCAATTGTTTCTTCATCTATTAGTGTACTTAGGTAGTCAATATCATATCCAATAGTTGTTCCATTACTCCATTTGATATTAACTCTATGATCTGCTCTAAAAACATTATCAACTATTCCGAATGTTTTGCTGGGCGTACTTTTTGTTTGATAGCCAGTGATTTTGGTTCCAACTTCGCACCAGTTATGAGATAAAGTTTTGGGTCTATTTTCCATTACTGTTTTTGGCAAATAGAAGTTTTCCCACTTAGATTCTTTCTTGGCGGGGGAACGGTAGTCAAAACTAAGGATTTCATCTTCGTTCATGGCAATTGAAAGAGTCCTTTTTTTGATTTAAGTTTATTTGTTGGTTTCATTCTTAAAGCATGGCGTAGTTTATCGGTATTAACCCATGAACGTCCAGCGTGTCCACCTTTCATGGTATAAACTTCACAGAGCCACATACTCGAACCATCCGAGTATACTTTAGGCACAATAGGACTGTAAATACATTTTCCAACTTGATAAAAGGCTTTCTTGACAATCATGGATAATCCTTCAAGAGCATAATACCATTATCGTGATTATTATCTTCCACATGGACACCTGTAAGTATTGGACCTGGATATGGCATACGATACTTTTTGGTAAGGAAGAAGAACTCTACTTTACCGTACAGCCAGATACAAGGTTCTTTGTATTTTCTACTTGTACCGCCCCATGCATCAGGCGGTCCTAAGAGGTTTCTCACATCAGCTTTAGTCATGCCTACGAAAATGGAATTATTGGCTATTAGTTTTTTGATTTCGTATTCGCCTATAAGATTGGTTGTCCATTCAATTAAATTATCGTATTTAGTTTCTTTAGACATGGAGAGTATGTATTCCCTATCATGGCGTGTGAGAGGGCAATCGAACTCATCCTTTGGAAGACGTTCGGCAAGAGTTAGAGCATTCACCAGTCGTTTAGCCAATTCTTCTTTCATAACTTATATTATATCAGGATTTTGAAGCAAGTCAAGATAAATAGTTTTATGAATTTCAAGCAGTGGTTAAATGAGAATGATAGGTACTCAACACCAGATGAGTTTTTGAATGATCCTAACTCAGTTACTTTCATCTATGCTGGTAATAAACTTTATTATGGCAGTCAAAGACAAGGTACAGTAACTCATGGAGATTTGGTAGTTAATGATTTGGATTTAAAGAGCAGGTATGGTATTCCTCCCAAGATGACTAATACTGAGGAAGTTTACAATAGGTTACAGTACAGTCAATTATTTGGTACAGATTTAGTTGGTAGGGTATCTGTAGATGTAATTGAATGGGAAGGCAAGGCAAAGCAAAGACCAGTTGTAGCTTTTTGGAATGAGAAGTCAGATGATTACAAACATTTTGATGATTGTATAAAGGAATTAATAAATCACAAAATAATAAACAATCAGGCATTTATAACTTCTGCACTTGTTGGTTCTGTTCCTATAGAGGCAGCACGGCAGAAGATATTTAAGGGTGTTGGCATTGATCCAGAGGAAGCCATGAAGTTAGATTTACAAAGAAGGCTTCACATGATGACTGGTGTAGAGAAACAGAATGCTATGAAGAAGTTGGGAGTAGGCTGGTCAGGAAAAGCGCCTAAGAGTGGAATACCTGGGGTTAAGTATTGGGCACCTACTTCTGAGAATTTTGAGCCTAAAGATTATTTATCTATTGGCCACAGCTTTGACGATGTTGACAGTTGGATATTGAAGCGTAGGGCTAAGGACATAATTGTAGCTAGTAAATTAGGGAAAGACCCAGAGTTTTTCCACGCTCAAAACAATATAGATTTTAAGGGAAGAGTGGATCACAACAAGAAGGCTATAAGTATTGTTGCTGGTGGATGGGGTGATGATAACAGATTGGAGTATGTTGTATCTTTATTACAAGCATCTTATCCAGGTTATGGCATATGGTTATTTGGTTATGGTAAACCTAAGTTAATGGAATACAATGAAGCTGCTCCTGGTTACAATAACGCTAAGAATTGTCCATATTGGGGTGATGCAGGTAGTGGAATAATAGTTATTGCTAAGGATACTGGAAAGGTATTATTGAATCATCGTGGTGGTGGAGCGGTTGAAAGTGGAACGTATGGGGTATTTGGTGGTGGAATATTTTTACATCAGGTGGGATTGAGGAGTACAGAGGAGTTGATGAATAGTGACATACCTAAGAAACATGCTATAGAGGAGTTAAAGGAAGAGACAAGTTACAATGGGCCTTTGGAGAATGTACACCAGATACATGTATTTAAGGATAGCAAGGTTAACAGGGAAGGTGAGCCTTGTAATTTTTATTATTGGACATTCTTAGGTGTAGCTCCGAATGAGTTTCCAGTGAGGGTTGGGTATGGGTTTGAGGATGAAGAGGGTGGTGGGAGTGGGTGGTTTACGTTTGAGGAAGCGATGGGAATACAACCTAAGCATCCTGGTTTAGTGGACTTGTTTAATCATGCTGGTAATAAGATAAGGTCTGTTGTTAATAGCATTAGGGGGAATAGATGAAGTTTCGTAATTGGTATGAGGCTGTGATGACTACAACAACTGCGCCACCTAAGCCACCTGATATTGATGAGCCAGAAGATCACGATGAGGGTGATTATGAGCATTTTGATGACAAGTTCTTTCAATGGACTAAAGCTAATGGTGCATGTTTTAAGAATCTAGTATCATTAACAACACGAATGATAGAAGACCATTTAACTGTTAGCAAGGAAGATATAAGGATAGTACCGTTTGGTGGATTTGCTGATGTTGCTATGGAGGCTAAGGGGATAATGATACCTTTACTTGAGAGCCTTAAAAAGGCAGTGTTAGGCAATTGTGATTTATGGAAGGCATTGGGATTGGATTACACACAGGCGGCTAATATGTTTATGAAGCCTGGATTTAATCATTGGTTTGGTAATAGCATTTTAACAGCAAT
>JBGPGB010000178.1:0-4288 GCA_041483595.1 Nitrosotalea sp. | reverse complement strand
TGTCTGGGGCAATTAATTAACTTGCCTTCAAACGATCTTTGCTCCACTTCTTCAACAAACCAATATGGAAAATCGCATGTATGGTTAACCTGCATCCAAGGTGTTTTGCATCTTAGTATTTCTTCTCTGCTGTCTATGGGTTCTACATCTAATGGAATAGCTAACTCTAAACCAGTAGACATATTGCTGCCTATACCATGATCTAAAGATGGAACTCTATCATATAACCATACATCACAATAAGCCCAATTGTGTTCAGAGTAACCAATTTGAATAAGATACTCGTGGTTTACTGACCATGAATATCCATCGGCTTCTATTCTGTCTTTTAATGCATAGAATCTTTGTTTGCTAACCGTTGTTGCTAAATCGGCGTCAGAGTCCCAAGGAATTACCTCACCATCTTCTCTAATGGCGGCTAATAAAGTACCGAAGTGCATCCAATAAAAGATTTTTTCTTCATTGAATAAATCAGCTAAATAATGAACAATTTGTGCTAAGTGATTTTTACAACACGGCTTTATGAAGTTTTCACGGCACTTAGAAGAAAATCTGTGGCAATACATAAAATCCTATTCAAAATAAATTACAATCTTGTTTCTATTCAACCGACTATAACAAAGATAAATTTTATCCTCGAAGTATTTTACAAAGTAATGCTCATTGAAATACTTCTTGAGCTTCTTAATAAATTTATAGTGTTCCTTCTTAACAATAAAACAGTTCTCTCTCATTGTGAAACTTATACGGTAATACCTAAGATTTTCTATTGTGAAATCCATTAACTCTTTCAGGTGTATCTCACAGCAAGTATTAGGCTGTTGGCATTTCAAAGTATCTAATCTACAATAAGGTTTACCTGATTTCTTTAGGTGTATCCTTGGTTGTTTAATTTTTCTTTGTAGTTCAACGTATTCTACCCAATGAGATAAAGGATAATAGTTACCACAATAGCCAAGGCTTTCTCCCTTTATGGGTGTATACCAATTAGGTCCATAAATAAGCTCTACAAATTTCTCTGGATGCCTTGGGCAGTTTATTAGCTTCCCTTCAAAGTATCGTTGATCTATTTCCTCAACAAACCAAGAAGGAAAGTCGCACGTATGATTAACTTGTGTTCCTTGAAGATCACACTGCATTATCTTTTCATCGCTTTTAATTGGTTCTAAATCCAATGGAATGTCTAGTTTTATTCCGGTGGACATTGATTCGCCAACGCCATGATAGATAATGTCCGCTTCTTCATATAGAAAAACATCACAAAAGCTCCAATTATAATAAGAGTATCCAACGTGAAAAAGATAATGGCCTTCGTCTTCATGTGCGCCATAACCATCCGCCTCTATCTTCTTTTTAAGCTCTCTAAACTGTAAAACGCTAATTACAGCCCCCATATCGGCATCAGAATCCCAAGGAATAATATTGCCATTATCTCTAACAGCAGCTAATAAAGTGCCAAAATGTAACCAATATTTGATTTTTTCTTTCTCAAATAACTCTGCTAAGTAATGAACAACTTGCGTTATGTGGTTCTTACAGCAAGGCTTCAAAAGATTTTCTTTACATTTAGCACAAGAACGGTTGCAATACATGAAAAAACTCGTATTATTAGGAACAAACTACTATCAGGCAGATTTAGTCAAGAAAGCCAAAGAAATGGGTTACGAAACTCATTTATTCGGTATCGGCACAGGCGGTCCAATCCAACAATATCTAGGAACAGCCGCCGTACAATATGCCGACCACTACTACCCAATCAGTATTTATGAGCCAGAAAGAATACTAGAAAAAGCAAAGGAAATAAATCCAGTAGGAGTTGTTAGTATTGCTGCGGATATAACTGTCCCTGCCTGGAACTATGTTGCTGAGAATCTTGGCTTAATCTGTAACGGTATTGCTACCAGTGCAATAACAACTAATAAAATAGCAATGAAAAAGAGGTTTATTGAAAAGAACGTATTAACCGCTAATGCCTTAATTGTTCATAATACTTTCGATTTAGAGAATATGGGCAATGATATACTAGGATATCCATTAATAGTAAAATCAGTTGACAGAGCAGGCAAATATGGAATTAGTAAAGTTACTTGCCCAGAAGAACTGCCAATAGCTATAAAGTATGCTTTTGATGATACTCATAGTAGTGATAAAGTTCTAGTCGAGCAATTTATAGAAGGTAAAGAATATAGTGCAGAATGTATTTCTTATAATGGAGAACATGCACTTCTAACATTCACAGAAAAATGGAGCGGCCCACCACACTTTGTTGAAGAGATGCATTTGCAACCAATGGTGTTCGATGATAAAACAGCAGAAAAACTTAAAAACATTATATTTAAAGCATTTGATGCTCTAGAAATAAAGTTTGGTGCATCTCATACAGAATTTAAGATTGATGCAAAGGGAGATGTTTATATTATTGAAATTGGTGCTAGAATGTCTGCCGAGAATATGTGGGACTTGGTTCAACTTACAACAGGAGTAGATTATGTTAAAGCTGTAATTGATATTGCTGTAGGTAATAAGCCAGACCTGACGCTTAATCGTAGTGGGAAGTACGCCTTTGTGAAATATCTTATGGATGGAAATGATTTCAACAATTTTGATAAAATTAAAGATAAGGTATATAAAACAAGTTATCATATAGAGGAACTTGATTATCGTGAAATTACAAAGAACCAACACCGCTACGGCTTCTATATCGTAACATGTAATTCCAGAGAAGACGCCATAAAAATATCACAAGTAGCTTGACTTTTTTAATGATTCAGGCTATAATAACATTATCCTTTTGGAGAAAATTCCATGTATCGAACCATGATGTACAGCAAAATCCATCTCGCTACTGTTACCGAAGCAAATCTCAATTACATCGGTAGTGTTACTATTGATGAAGATTTGCTTCAAGTTACAGGCATGATTGAGAATGAAAGAGTTCAGGTCGTAAATGTTAACACGGGCGACCGACTTGAAACTTATGTCATTGTCGGTGAAAAAGGCAGTGGAGTTATCTGTCTAAATGGTGCTGCCGCTCGTTTAGTGCAGCAAGGTGACAAAGTTATCATCATAGCCTATAAGGGCGTAGAAGAAGCAGAGTTGGTAGATTTCAAGCCAAGAATCGTGTTTGTCGATGGCAAGAATAGAATAACTAAAGTTTTAATCAAAGAAAAAGCAAACACGATTAGTAAAGAATCTGACTAAGACAATCGTACAAAACTTTATTTTCTGGACGAGTTCTGCAACCTATTCTTAGGTATTGTTCGCCATTTCTTATCTTGTTTCCGCAATTTTTGACATAAATATTGAACGACAATAAATCCTTTGTCACATTCAGTCCTTTTTTGTTCAATACCTTGCAGAAGATAAAATTTCCATCCGGTGGCCAGACTTGCAACCCTTTTATGGATTTTAGATCGTTATAAAATTCATCTCTTTCTTTTCTTATTCTCTGTATGCTTTCTCTAAATTCTGTTTTATAAGATATTATTTGTCTTAGAAAAGACTCTGCAAATCCATTAATGTTCCAGATAGGTAACTTGCTTCTAATTTCATGGATGTAAGGATTATTTGATACTATATAACCCAATCTTAGTCCGCAGATTCCAAACACTTTACTTAAACTCTTTAATACAAATAGATTGTCATAATCAGAAATTAAATCTATAAAACTTTGATTACAGAAATCTCCAAAAGATTCGTCTACAATAACCTTTTTGTCTGTATTGTTTAGAATATAGATAACGTCTGACTTTGGTACAGCAATAGATGTTGGGTTATTAGGAGTTACAATAACACCATATTCTGCATCATTGTTATTCAATGCTTGTAGAAATAAATCTTTGTCAAACTCCCATGTTTCTTCATTTAGAGGAACTGTTGAGTGATTCAAGTATTCATTAAAGGACGGAGTTGAAACACAGTAACTATTTCCCATTACACGAATTAATTCGGATGCGCCATTACCGACAGCAATTTTACTAGGGTCTATACCAAGCCACGTAGAGAGTAATGAGTCAATTTCTCTTTGGCCCGATGGATAAGTTCGCATTAGAGGTTCAAAGTTATCCTTAAAGTATTCTATCATTTGCTTTGGAGGAAAGTAGATGTTATACAGATAGCAATGATCTTTAACTCCATAGCTCCAAAGATTACCATATATGTTAGATAAGATATTGTACTTGGTATCATTGTTGCCGTACTTATATTGAGCTTTTTGCAAGTCTTCTGCCGTATCAATTTCTGCCCACTCATTAGTTATATGGGATTTGAAAATCTCTCCGGCTGCAAT
>JBGPGB010000177.1:0-4308 GCA_041483595.1 Nitrosotalea sp. | reverse complement strand
CAATGTCAACTAAGTAAAAATAAAATAACCCAGATTCAAACTTAAAAATGGTGATTTAACTTTGGTTACGACAGAAAGTGAATTGTTGAAAAGATTGTTTCTTATCCATATCACGATGTCATAACTATTATAACATAGAATGTTCAAAATTTATTGAAGGCTATGGTAGATTTTTCAAAATTTAAAGCTGGGTTATTGCACCCTAACGAGGCAATCAAATACCTTTCCTTAGGAAAAGAGGAATACTGGGCTAGGAAAAATGAGAAATATAACGATCAATACAAATCACTAAAAGAATATAACAAAAAAAATTCAAAATATTCTTTATATTTTGATTTATGCAAAAGGATTCTAACTGACTCCATATCCAATGATTCGTTAAGGAAAACATTTTTTGCAAATCCTGCTAATTTGACAGAATCTGAAATTAATCTAGCATTATCTGAAAATCCACCTAATCAAAGAGTTTTTGGATGTGATCATCCAAAACGAGCTCATACAATGATTGGATTGGTAAGGTTAGAAAATTTGCAGTTTTGTATTGAAGATATAATTAGAAATAATGTTGAAGGAGATTTGGTAGAAACAGGAGTTTGGAGAGGTGGCGCAACAATATTCATGAGAATCATACTAACAAAATACGGCATTGAGAACAAGATTGTTTATGCATGTGATTCTTTTGATGGACTACCAAAACCAAATGTTGAAGAATTTCCTGAAGATGCAGGCGATAGGCATTACACTTTTGATGAATTGAAAATTAGTTTAGAGGAAGTAAAAAATAATTTTAAATTGTACGATGTTTTAGATGAGAAAGTAAAATTCATAAAGGGTTATTTTGAGGAAACTATGAAAAATTCTCCTATTGGAAAACTTTCCCTCTTACGTCTTGATGGCGACATGTATAGTTCTACTTGGATAGTCTTAGAAAATCTATATGCAAAATTATCAGTAGGCGGTTATTTGATTGTAGATGACTATTCACTAAAAGGATGCCAAAAAGCCATTAACGATTTTAGAAAAATAAAAAATATCAAAGAACCGATAATGCCAATTGATGGTTATGGTGTTTATTGGAAAAAACAAGCCTAATCTAATCACATTTCCATCCGTAAAACCTTGGGATGGGCATTGAATAAAATAATTATTTCTATCTGAATCTTTTTTTATTTTAATCACCTGTCATATCTATAAAAATTCCAGTAATTTTAGATGCTATTGCAGTACAAAATAGCTCACATATTGATAATTTTGCCCTTATGATGCATAATTTATAAAAATATGTTATTTCTTAGATGGTATTAATGATGCACGTATTATTCTTATTCCGGAGACTAATCTAGTATGATTGGATAAAACAATGTGTTTATTTTCATAATGAAGAATGATTGATTATAATGGATTCTAACTGGAACTCGATAAAAAATCTCTTTGCTGCAATTAAAGATCTCACTACACTAGGCTCTGCAAATATAATTGGAGCTCTTATTTATGGAATATTTTGGTTCACTATGGCTGCTCTATTGGGAACAGAGCAATACGGAAAGATAAGCTACCTCATTACAATTGGAACAATGACATCATCAATAGCTTCTTTTGGAGCCTCAAATACTGTTATGACCTATACTGCAAAAGAGCAAAAGATTCAAACCTCGGTCTATTTTCTTGTCATAATTCTCAGCATAGTAGCTTCTCTAATCGTCTTCTTTTTTGTTTATGATATCGGTGTAAGTTTGCTTGTCTTTGGAACAGCTATCTTCTCATTAGTCTTATCAGAGCAACTTGGAAGGAAATTGTATAAAGATTATTCAAAATATGTTATCAGTCAACGACTTCTTCTTGTAGGATTAGCAATGGGACTTTACTTTTTATTAGGACCACGTGGAATAATTTTGGGTTTTGCATTATCTTATTTTCCATATCTTGTAACGTTATACAAGGGATCAAGGAACTCAAAAATTGAAATAAACGCTATCAAAATACGAATAGGTTTTATGGCACACAGTTATGCGATGGATCTTAGCAGCATACTGGTACTGTCATCTGATAAGCTCATAGTATATCCAATGTTTGGATTTGCACTGCTTGGAAACTATCAGTTGGGAATGCAGTTTTTGGCGGTCTTGACGGTATTGCCAGGTTCAGTCTACCAATATATCTTACCTCGACAGGCATCTGGAATTTCCGACAAAAAATTGGTAAGGGTGACAATTCTAATTTCCATTGTTCTAGCTATTGTTGGGATATTGCTAGCACCAAAGGTTATACCTTTATTGTTTCCAAAATTCAAAGAGGCTGTTGAAATAATCCAGATTATGATCTTGGCAATAATCCCAACTTCAGTAAATTTAATCTATATCTCTAAATTCTTTGCATTGGAAAAAAGCAGAATTGTTCTTTTTACTTCATTATTAAATTTGGGGGTTCAAACTCTGGCAATTATCATATTGGGCAAGCTGTATGGAATTAATGGAGCTGCAGCAGCTCCTGTTTTAGGGGCTACATGTGCATCGATATGTTTTATAATTACAAGCAAGATAATGTTGAAAAACATAAAATAAATAAATTCTAAAACTTTGTTTTCAAGTTTTACAATTCATCACAATGTGAAATTGGTGAGTTTTACACTTTACACCGTGATATTTTTGTGTTATCAATATCTTAGCCAAGTCATCTTAAAGTCATGGTGAGGTCTCCAGTTAAAACCTTATTCCATACCGTGTTATAGTATGTACGATAAGAATTTGTACTATCAAATGCATTAGTCTTATCAGTCATAATAGCGACATAGTTTGCAGTATCTCCTCCAGTAAACTTGATTCCAATTCTGTCCCCTGATTGTATCAAGTAAGTTTGTTGTGCAGATAATGCAAAAGCGTATTTGGTATATGAAGTAGAGATAGTAGATGCATCAATAGTACCAAAGAGCTGTTTTACTGAAAGATCAGGGTTAAAGACACCTATTTGTACAGTACCAGTTGGAGCGCCTACTTTCTTTAACTTTACTAGAATGGAATTCATATTTTTGCCAACAAGTGCTGACGAGGTACCATTTGCATACTCTGCATGAATTTGTCTTCCAGAATATGTACTCAATCCTGCTGAGGAGACTGTATCGTTCATGATAGAACCTGTTGTGATAGTTGTAATCGTAATTACAATATGCTTTGTTGCTACATTACCAGCTGGGTCCGTCGCGTTTACCCAAATTGTATGAGACCCAACAGGCAATGATGCGGTGGTAAATGACCAGTTGGTAGTTCCAGTAGCTGTACTTACTGGACCATTGTCTACTTTCCATTGTACATATTGCACGGATATGTTGTCAGATGCAGTACCTGAGACTGGGACTATTGGTGTGGTAGTAGAGGTGTTGTCAGATGGAGAGACAATTGATAGTGTAGGTGGTATTGTAGATGCTATGTTTGATGGAGAGCTTGTGCCAATTGAATTGATTGCAGAGACTCTGTAATTGTACTGTGTACCTGTTGTAAGGCCAGTATCAGAGTATGTCGTTGTTGTAGTTGCAGTATTTGCCACCAAGACAGAGAACCCTCCTCCAACTGGTGACTCGCGCTCTATCGTGTAGCCTGTAATTGGAGAGCCTCCTGTATTTGCAGGAGCAGTCCAGGAGAGATTGATCTGTGTACTGGAAAATGTATTAGCTGTCAATCCTGTTGGTGCGTCTGGAACTGCTACCGGTGTTGCACTTGCCTCATTTGATGCCGCTGATGGACCAACTGAATTTACTGCCGTTACTGTGAAAAAGTATTGCTGACCATTTGTGAGTCCAGTGTTGTCATATGTTGTAACTAATGGACTCACTGAAGCAACAGGAACTACTGCTTCTCCTCCAGATGTTGTTCCGCGATAAATGTTGTAACCTGTAATTACAGAGCCGCCGTTTGATGCTGGAGCAGTCCATGAAAGTGAAACATGAGCATTTCCAGCTGTTGGTGTTAATCCGGTTGGTGAACTTGGAACTGTGCTTGAAGATGATGACATTATCTCAATTCCTGCCCAGAATTCATACTGGTTGCTATTTGATACAACATATGGATTTGGTCCGGAACCAAATGTGTGAAAGTCCCATGTGTGAGCTCCTGCAGTTGTCAAGCTATAATATGCGTCCATTGCATTGCTGTCTGGTTCAAATCCTACCCAGACATTTCCACTTGGTGGAACTATTGCCGGGGTGTTGAGTGGATTGTATGTTGCTCCTGCAGTTACTGCAAATGAGTTGCTTTCTGCAAGTAGTGTTGATGCTGCTCCACCAGCTCCGTTATCTTGGTATACCTTGTATCTGAT
>JBGPGB010000176.1:0-4314 GCA_041483595.1 Nitrosotalea sp. | reverse complement strand
CAGAGATAAAATGTCTGATGTAGATTATAGACTTCTTATTAAAAGTGAAAAGCAAAATAGAACTAAAGGAACAGATTTAGCTATAAAAGCTGCAGCAGTTGGAGTACAAAGTTTAGATGACAATAAGACAGTTGCAAGTGCTGAGATAAGAAAACCAGCTAACAGATTAGAACCAGCAACATTATTCATAGATGATGGAACAGCTTATCAACCTATCTTTAATGGTCAAGGATTTGAACAAATAATTGAAAATGCTAACGGTGGAGAGAAATTTTTACAACTTCAAAGAGAAGATATAACTAAAGCTTTAGTTGAAACATCATTTTCAGCTCCATTCTCCTTAACTGGTGCTTACATGTTATCAGTTATAGTTGGCGGAGTATTATCGGAACATACTTTTTCCTCTGGTGACTTTACTACTCAAAATGCTTCCGACACATTTGAAGTTGTTAATTCTATCAATGCTAATACAAGTTTACTTTTCAGCGCTAGAGCTTCAAATAACAGTAAAAATATTATCTTGTTTGCTAAAAACTTTAGTGGGGAAGATATACAACTTACTATCCCAAGTAATCTTTCTGCTACTGATGCAAATGATTATCTAGGATTTCCTACGAATTTAGTTTATTCTTTAAGACTTTATAAAAATGATTTATTGTTGATAAAAGATGGAGTTGTTCCTTCTGTATTGACAAAACCTCAAAGTTCTTGGAGTGTTATAGTTAGTTCAAAAACTCTTATAGTTCAATTAGATAAACAATCAAGTGCTATTACATACACATTTTCAGATGCTGATTTCGTTCCGTTTGGTTATGCTACTATGTTAGAAACTGTTCCACTTTCTGTGTGGGCTGATGTTTTTAATTCTATTATACCAGGCGTTACAGCAGTTGTTGAAGGCAATAGATTAAATATATCATCAAATAAAGGTGCTAATGATGATGGTAAAATCATTATATCCGGTGGAACATTAAAGACTTTAATCTTCGATGGTGCAGGAGATATCGAAAGTGTCGGTAAAACTTCTGATTATTCACTCAATAGATCTACTGGCCAGATAGAATTATCAAGCGCTTTAAGTGCTGGTGATAATGTAACAGCAGGATCAAAAAATACAAGAGGATTCATAACATCTTCTGAGCTTATAAGTGGAACAGTTACTTTATCTGCTGGTTCAGGTACTGCTGTTGCTCCTAAATTATGGGTTATACTTGATGACATCAATGCTGAATATATAGTTAATACAGCAACTGCTGGTACAACCATAACGATCACTAATCCTTCAACTAACAAATGGAGATTTACTTCATCTGATGCTAACGCATTTGTTAGTATTCTTGCAGGAGATTGGGTAGTTGTGGCTGATGATGCTATACATACATTTGATCCAGATTTTATAGGTCATTTTAGAGTAGCTGCTAGAACTAATAGTTCTTTTGATATATACCTAACTCAATCACTTGGTTCAGTATCAGGAGCTTTATCTTTACTAGGTAACTCAAAGATCACGTTTGTTAGATCATCTGAAACTATCCAACCTCTTTCCTTGCCGACCGGACTTAACACCTTAACAGCTATAGCAAATCAAATTAATTCTGTTATTGAAGGCGGCAATGCTTCAGTTTCTAACGGTAAGTTATTAAAACTCACTACAAATACTTTTTCTCTTTCAGGTTCTGTAATATTAGTAGCATTGTCTTCTAATGCTGATAGTTTAGGACTTTTACCAGGTACTAAAGATGACTCTACCGTTACGCATACAGCTTTTTCTGAAAGCGGTAATTCTGAAAACACTATACCAGCTTTTGTACATGATGTAGTTGCAACTGGCAGTGCCAGTGTACCAGCAACAACTATATCTTCAACTCTCTCTTTATTAAGTAATAGCGCGAATCAAAACGATATATTAAAATTCTTAAACCCATACGGTAAAGAAAGCTCTAACAAAGGTGCTTATACTCAGATACAAAATATTTCTGGCACTACTGTAAATCTAAGATCTGAAGCAAGGATTAAAGATGTTATAGCTGGCGATAGATTTTACATCTCTAAACCATTTGATTTTACTAGTGATGATAATTTAGTTGTTATATTAGATCGAGATGGTGTAAATAAAGCACTCAATATTAAGATGGGAAGAAAAGCTTCAGTTGCTACAGTGATCGCACAAGATCAGCTAACAGCGTATGATGCAGATGCTGGACCAACAGCTGATTATGCTAACCAGTTCGGTGATAATTTTAGTTTTAATGATTTTAAGATACATCTTAAGGCTAGACAGATCGTAGACCCATCTGGATCAAACAATAAATTCTTATTAAGATCATCTAAATTCGGACCAACGGGCGAAATGATGAGATTCGGCATAGATTATCCAAGTGGCCCAAACGCTGCCATAACTTCTACTGTTTTTGTAAAAAAATATACAGATATGAAAGTTTTCTTAGCTTCTGGATCTGAAAGATTAGGTGGAAGTTGGGATAATACAAGTCAATTTGATGTAACTAATCCATCTGGAGATACTTATAGATATAATTGGAATGGCACTGGAACAGCCCCTGCCTTTGTAGGTGCTGGAGTTGCCATTGATGATATTGTTACAATCTCTCAAAGTTCTAATTTTGATAATGATAATATCGGAGTTTTCAAAGTAAGCGCTGTAACAACAAATTACTTTGAAATAACTAATTTCTATGGAGTTTTAGAAACTAATATACAGTTAAATGCTGCTTCTGAGCTAAGATTTTATCCTTTAGATGCAAGTGCCAATAAAGCATCTGATCTACAAACTTATGTAACCGCTAATTTATCTGCCTATGTAAGTATCGCTCAATTACAATCAGGTACTGGCGTTATCTCACTTTCCACTTTCGATGAACAATCTGGAAGTTCTCAATATGTAAATTTAGTTGATGGAGAAAATTGGATTTTATTATCTAATATAGGAACGACAGCTGTACCTGTTAATCAATTTAACTTGAAGAAAAATTTATCTTTACTAGAATCTGATCCTGACTATACATTAGTAGGAGAAGAATTTTATATCATCCCTACTCTTTCAAGTAATATTGTTCGATTCCTTAATATCTTTGCTGTCACTGGATTATCTTCATTAGGTAATATCGTTACATCAGAAGATGCAGGTAGGGTACAAATATATAGTAATCTATTCGGCACAAGTGGTGCAGTTCAAGTTTCAGGAGGCTCTGCTAACCAAGCAGCTGGAGCTGTAGAAACTGCTGGCGCAGCGGCGAACCAAGCCAATTTAAGAAATCAACCGATAGGTATCATAAGATCTGGCAGTACAGTTACTGTATATACACTAGATAGACATGATTTATCCATCGGAGATAGCGTTATCATTAGTGGTGTTGAAAATTCAAATTTTGATGGTTCTTTTGTCATCACAGCTATAACTGCCAAATCTTTACAATATACACAATCCTATTCATATGCTTCATTTAGTGCAACTCCTAGCGGAGCAACAAGATCAGGTGGAGTTATAACATTCAATACTGCGACTGCTCATAAATTAGTGGTTGGAGATGAAGTATCTTTATCAAGTGTTGATAATACAACTTTTGATGGAACTTATATTGTTATCTCTACACCGACTTCAACTCAGTTTACTGTTAATACTTCTAACGGAGATCCTATCATAGATGTATCTCCTACAGGTGCTGTGAGATTGACTAACGTGGTAACTATCACAACTACAGCTCCTCACAATATCCAAGCTGGTGATCAAGTTGTAGTAGCAGGAGTAACTGATTCTTCTTTCAATGGAACATTTACTGTAGCAACTGCAGGCGCAAGTACTTTCACGTATGCTCAAGTTGCAGCTGATGCAACATCAGGCAGTGGCTCTATAACTTCTGTTTCTACAGGTTCTGGACAGATAGACTCTATCGCTTCAGGCGAAGGAAGTGTTGCTATACCTTATGCTAAGTTTGATATTTCTGCAGCAAATAGAGCTGGTTTTCAAGCTAATCAATGGATAAAAATTGAAAACACAGAAGTTCTTCAAAAAGATCTTTCTTTTGATGTATCAACACAAATACAACTTCAAAATTCTGGACTTTTGGGTCGAGTAACTAGAAGTGTTAGTGGGACATTTCAAACATCAAGAACTCATTCTGGCAATGGAACAACTGGTATTAAATTATCTAAACAAGGTCAATTTGTATGTATTAGCTTTAATGGCACTGGAACGGCTCCTAATTTTGTAGGAGGTGGAGTCCAAGAAGGCGATTGGGTTAGACTACAAGGTAATTTTAATGCTAATAATGAAGGCATCTATCAGATAATTAAAAT
>JBGPGB010000175.1:0-4317 GCA_041483595.1 Nitrosotalea sp. | reverse complement strand
TGGGTTGTCCAGTAAGCTCAAAGAAGATCATTTGTACTGACTTGAAACCATTGGACTGGAGCTCACTAGAAATTTTCCTAGATTCTTCGGTATTATCTAATAGAATGAAGGTGTCATATCCATGATTTTTATAAAATATCGCAAGTGACATGACTGAATTCTTGTTGTAGGCTGGAACTATGTTGAGTGGATTCATGGAAAGGTTTGGATCCTTTAGGAATCTATCAAATGCATTCAGGTACATACAGTCAGACATGGTTTCAACTATTATTACAGGTCTTGAGTTGAACCCAATTTGTTTGTCTACTATGGATTCTACAAGACCTCTTGACAGACCGTACAGAATAGGAATAAGAGTTTGATCATCTGCATTCCAATAATCATAATAGATTTTACTAAGGTGTCGTTTCTTGTCAAGCTCGACTACAAGCAAATTACCTTGTGTGTAATCAAATATCATGAAAGGCGAGTGAGTTGCGTAAAGTATCTGATTAGAACCGGCAAGACCCTTTAGCAAATCTGAAATTCCTCGTTGTTGAGCAGGATGTAGATTTCTGGCAGGTTCATCCAGTAATAGTATAGCTTCCTTCAACTCTGCCTTTTGTGTTTCAGCAGCGAAGTTTACAATAAATGAAAAAGTCCACTTGAACCCTTCAGCTCTTCTATTGAGCAGTCCTGTATTTGTAACTGTACCATCTTTATGTACATCTGATATGACTACACTCAAAACATTTCCTGGATTCCATCTAAGTTCAACAAGTATAGGATCTCCCTTCCATGCAGGATTGAGTCTCTCACTAAGTCTTCTACTGGAAGTATGCAATAGTTTTATTAATCTTGAAGGACTATTTTGAGCCTCTTCAAGTTTCTGGGTTTCAAGCTCTGCCAAATAAAATAAATTATTGACTGTTTCTGCTTTGTCAAATTCTTCTACAAATTCTAATCCTTTCGGTCTTATTCCCTTTGTCTCCCTTACAAATTCTTCAAGGTCAATATTTCCAAGTATCTTCTTGTAGTCTGAAAAGTAAACAAATCTAGGATGTAGTTTGTCTTCAATAAAATTATCTAATGCAGAGCGCTCGCTTGTACCTATTAACATGTTATCAAATATACTCTCCAAATCTTGGAAGATATTTTTCCACTCTGAAATAATTTGTTGATCTTGAGATGCAATAAGGTAAATATTGTTATTGAATTCAGCCATCATATCCATAAAGACTTCCCGAGTACGTGGAGGTGGAGCATTTAGAAACTTGGTGTCAACCCTAATTCGGATGGGATTTGGCATGGCTGCCAGAAAAGACTTGATTCTATCTACAAAGTTTTCCCAAGAATTAAGTCTCTTACTTGCCTCCCCGCTAATTTTTACTTCACCAAAATCGTATTGTACTCTGGGATTCTTGTTAGTTCTGTAAATCTTCATTTTCTTTATGTCTTGGAGATTTGGAAATTTTTCTCGAATTAATGAAGTCTCTTTTTCACTTAGAATAAATTCTCCTTCTGCTAATTTTATTTCTGACTTTAGATCTTCACTCATTTCATCACATAGGTCTAAATCAGAAACCTTTGTATCCTTGTTAAGCAATGTAAGAGCTTCTAAAATCGTGGTCTTACCACTCTCATTTCTTCCTACAAATGCCGCAAGATCACCTACCTTTATTTCACCAGAATCATGAATACAACGATAACCTTGAACTCGAAATTTCCTAAGCCGCATCTAGCGACTATTGCCTTGGCTGTGATTTAACTTATTCGTCAAATTTATCAATTAGATCTTTTTCGACCAAATAGATATATGGGAACTAAAGTGTTTATACTATAAATTGGCAGTAAAAAAAATTGCTTATCTTGTTTTTGTCTTTCCTGTTATAGCATCTTTACTTTTTGGAGGATTTGTACTCTCTGATGTTTTAGGACAACCTGATCGAAAATTGAACATGTGGCAATTTAACTTTGAAACACAAACGGGACAACAAGGAGACAAGGCGATTAGATTGTTGAATCTTGCTAATTCTTATTCTGTGTCAACCCCCTTGACCCTAAATGTTATTGTAAATAGTACTGCATTTGATTGTGGAGATTTGTATCTCACAATATATGATCCAAGTACCTCTCCAAAGCAGGTAATCGTTCAACATGCCTATTTTTCACAATGTTTTGCCCAGGATAACTCTACTCTACCAATTCAAGATATTTTTTCACCTGTGATCGATAAAACAGGTCTGTACCAGATTGTGGCAGAAATGAAGGACAAGACTAATCAAAATAGCATTAGTGTAAAGGCAGACTTTAGGGTACAATAAGAAAATTATATGTTATTATATTGCACGAGTATTTGAAATAATGAGGAATAATGTTCTTGTTATTAATGGATAATCATGGCTAAAAAAGAAAAAAAACCAATCAATAAGACCGAAGAAAAAAAGGAAATACCTAATATCGAAAAGAAAAAGGAAATATCTAAGATAGAAAAGAAAAAAGAAGGGTCAAAGACAGAAAAGAAAAAGACTGCAGCTGAAAAGAAAAAGGAAACTGAACTTTTAGAGGAGGAGCTTGAAGAGATTGATGAAAAAGAAATAGAAAACTTCCAGATTGAAGGTCTGGATATGGAAAAATTAAAAATAACTGTATTGGGT
Organism: Nitrosotalea sp.; assembly: GCA_041483595.1. GTDB lineage: Archaea > Thermoproteota > Nitrososphaeria > Nitrososphaerales > Nitrosopumilaceae > Nitrosotalea. The sequence goes on along the minus strand of JBGPGB010000175.1, from coordinate 1,681 downwards.
TTGGTTGCAAAACGTGGAGATAATGGTATGTTCCAAAGTGAGCTTTGGAAAAAACTCAAACTCTCAAGTAGAGATGGTTCGAGACTTGCGCTAAAGCTTGAAAGACAACACCTCGTAAAAAGAGAAAAGATTCTTGAAAACGGTCGCTGGACTTACAAGTTGAAGATTGCACATACTCCAGTAACCACACAATCGATAGAGTCTGCACCATGTTTGATATGTCCTGTGGAATCAAAGTGTACTCTTGAAGGAGAGATTAGTCCAAGGACTTGTCCTTTGATTGAACAATGGGTTCTAACTGAACTTTCTGCAAAAAAGGTTAAGAAATGAAATTAATTGATGCAAGGCGTGACTTGTATAGGAGATTAGCTCATAAGGAAGGATACCGAAGTAGAGCTGCGTATAAACTTAAGGAGCTAAATACATCCTATAGAATAATTGGCCCTGGGTTTTTCGTTTTGGATTTAGGTTGTTCACCTGGTGGTTGGACACAAGTTGCAAAGGAGCTTTCAGGAAACAAGGGACAAGTTATGGGGATTGATAAATCGTTTGTTGAAGAAATTCAAGATGTCAATATCATTAGAGGAGACATTGAGGATGAATCTATTGTAGAACAAATTTTTGAGCATTTTGGAGGTAAAATAAATGCGGTAATTTGTGATCTCTCACCAACAGTTACTGGAATGTGGGATGTAGATCATGGAAGACAAATCTCACTAAACTATGCAGCAAGTAAGATTGTGGACCAAGTTTTGGCACGAAAGGGTAATGCACTCTTCAAAGTCTTTGATGGTCAGTATTCAATTGAATTCAGAGACTATATACGCAAGAAATTTGCCAAAGTACAATTAAGAAAACCTCAAGCAAGTAGAAAGTCAAGTAGTGAACTATACTACATCTGTTTGGGATATCTTGGAAATTAAACTAGGGATAAAATCTCGTCTATTCTAGCATTTGTCTTAAACCCAGTGGGATTCATGCATGTTTTTGTGGCTCTAAGTCCCATATCTCGGATCTTTTCTATTATCTTGGCAAGAGATGGTGGGGCGGATTGTTTTCTATGTCCAATCTCATCTAAGGTAAAATAGGCTGGTGGCATGTCTACTTCTTCTTGACACTTTTCCAAGAATTTTAAGCAAGATTTGTCAACCTTCAAATTTTTTTCTTCTGATACCATTGCATCAACAAAATCCTTATCATAGAGACTTTCTGTCCAGAGTGGTCCTGCAAGTTTTACCTTTGAATCACAAACATTGCATATGTGTTCAATCTCATGCACAACTTTTCTGTTGCCACAATTATCACAATGTAAAATGTAACCCATGCAATTTTTGGTATTTGTTCGGACAAGTATCTTGACATATGCCTTGTAGTAATGCATGCTATGTTGCACAAATAGCGGTGTTATCATGACACCCATTCTACCTGCCACCAAATTCATGCATCCAAGAATTAGTCGTAGAGCTATCTCATTTCCGTATATGGTCCTGACGGGAGTTCCATAATACTTGCGCCGGCAGGCTTCTGGAAATATTCCGTGCAAAACAGTCAGATCAGTAGCCGTTACCGACAATAGACCACCGTGAAAAGTAGCTCTCATTGCACAATCCAGATAGCGCGAAGGAGAACCAAAAGGATCTACATCTACAATAGCACCCCGTCCATCCCTTGTTGAATGGAG
>JBGPGB010000174.1:0-4323 GCA_041483595.1 Nitrosotalea sp. | reverse complement strand
TACTCCTAACTTTTCGCATACTGCTGCTACACACATAGTCCACACTGCATCTATAAAATCAATCACTAAATACTTATACTGACTATACTTTTGTCTGTTATTCAATAGCTCATCTGTAACTTCTTGTAACTTTCCCCACGTATCTATCAATAGAAATGGCACCACTAAACTACCTACTTCTTTTTTCGATGTACATAATACCAATGCTCCTTCAAACCCACTCCCCAGTGTTGATTTACCTATTCCTGGCAACCCCATAATCATCCATGTTGTATGATATATGTCAGCTTTTCCTTCACTTTCCTGAATATCCAATCCTTTACTTACTGGCTTATTTATCACTGGTCTTTTCGCTAATGGATTCCTTTGTAGTATCATTCTTTTCCTTTCATGTGTGTAATCACCCAGTTTTTCTTCTTCATCATACATTCCCATATATCACCTACTATTTTCCTCCTCCAATCACATACGTATGCAAATGAGCACAGGTTGCATTTTTCAATGTTTCTTCTCTCGCCCTATTCCATAATTGAGTCTCATCATTAAATACATATACGTATATAGAGGTATCATTCTTATGTACTCCCATACTTTTTTCATATTTAAAAACTGCATCACGATCTCTCACTCTATCCAATGTATCCGCAAATACACCCATTACATTAAATATACTTCCTACTACAATGATATAAATAATACCAAATGCTAATGCTTTCATTTCCCCACCCCCTTATTCTCTTTACTGACATGATAAGACTTTCTTATTGTATATAAGACCATATTTTCTTTTGTCTCCCCTCCATTATGACATAGATCATAATATGGGCATACATCTCCATAATACGAATGACATTTATCAAAATCCTGATAATAGTCCTCTTTCGTTTTACTTCTCAACATTTCCTCAGATACTTTTACTATCGTATTAATCACTGCCTCTTCACTAATTCCTGGTTTTTTAAATCGCTCAATATGAAACACACTCATATCATCCGGCTTTTTATACCAATTTTGTAACCGATCTAAAAACTGTAACTTTGTTTCTGGTGGAATATTCTTACTCCCTTTCTTTCTCCGAATACTTGGTTTACGTATTACATCATACATTACTTCTTGTATCGGATCTTCAGGCCAAATAATATTATGAATATGAAAATATGCTGCTGTTTGCAAATCGGTCTGTATTCTCTTTACATAATCAGGAGTTATTTCCTTTGACGTTTTTAACTCATGCAATAACTTTTTTAATCGTATTCGTATTAAGTTATCTAACTTAATCACAAATGTTACATCATTCCCCAAATCAATCGCCCCCTCTACTTCACTCCCCAATAACTTCATATCCTTAATCATCTGTGCATACTTAGTTTGGTATGCTAACAACATGCCCTTCGTCATAAACTCTTGCATATCCAATTCTTCAATTTGCTCTGGATTCAATCCAAATGTCTGTATTGCTTCTTTCCGTTCTTTCTTAAATTCCTTCTCCATCAACTCCATTGCATTGAACTTCTTTGTCTTTGGATCTACACTCTTTGCCATTACTGCTGCTAATCCTACATGTACCACGCGCCCCACAATGAACGGCAAATTATATTGCACTTTGTTATACTTCTTAATTCGCTTGTAGTAGTACAGCCTTTTGCATACTAACCAGTCTTGCACAGAGCTAACCGACATGTGAAGTGACATGTTTTAATCTCCTTTCACTCTCCATTGCATCAACAATGCTATCTCTTTCCCCAATAACATTAACTCATCTTCATAATAATATTCTTTCCATGTTATGCCACCATCCAATGATCCTTCTATCTTTCGTATATATGTTAACTTATCATTTTCAAATACTTTACATATAAATTCCGCATCTCGTAATGTTGTTCTATTCCAACTCCCATCTAGTCCCATCATTTCTACTATTTTACCACCTTCATCCATACTATTCCTCCTATATCCAATCAGTATCTAACCCTTTAGTTATTTCATCCACTTGTGCCCGCATTGCATCTTCTACCAATTGACATACATACTTATTATATAATGGAAATAGGTCTTTTAATTGTTGTCTATTCGGTTTTAATGCAATATGCTTTGCTAATCCTATTGCCACCCCTGGACTTCGACTAATCCCTGCCTCGCAATGAATAATCCATCTATCACAATCTCTATTGTTCATCGCAAGTTCTGCAATTGATTCTGCAATCTCTTTCTCCATTGGTCGTATGATTCTATTCTGATTCTCTAAAAAATATTCCCTATCAATATCGTGAAACTGAAACTTATGAATATTACTCCCTTTCATCTTTGGATGTTCTCGCCCAGGTGATACAATTGAAATCACAAATATATCTTTAAAATCCTGATCTATTACTGCTATCTCTGGTAATACATATAACTTTTTATCTGTTATCTTTTCCATACATCCCACCTTTAAATGCTTCTTTTAATTCATCCACTAAACTTTTCTTTTTCTTTAAACACTCTACAACTTTTTCTTCAACACTATCTTTTGTTATTAGATTTATATATATAATACTTTTATGTATTTCTGATCCTTTTCTTCTAATTCTTGCTTCACTATTTGCTTGTGCATCAAAACTCCATATACGCGAATAATAAATTGCATATCGTGCTGCTGTTAATGTTACACTCTCTGCTGCTTTCTTCTGTGTACATATTAATACGTTATGCTCTCTACTATGTTGAAACATTTGCACTACCTTATTACTATCTACTGTTGCTCCTGTTAATGATAAAGTTCGGATTCCTAACTTCTTCAGTATCAGTTCTAGTTTCGATACTGAAAAGAGAAATGCACACCATATCACTACTTTATTTTGTGTGACATCTATCTCATTCAATGTCTCTACTAATGCTTCATCTTTATTAGTATCTATTATTTCTAACTCTGAAGAAATTACCTTACTCGTATTTTTTCCTTTTTCATCTTTTTCATATTCAATGTGTTGTACAAACCCATCGCATATCTGCAATGACTTTGAAATCAGCGTAAAAATATACTTCGTATCTATCTTCACCCGCCCCAACTCTAATCGAAACGTCTCATTTAATTTTAATAATAGTTCTCGTTGCTGATCGGTCATATCTAATCGTAATTCTTTATACGTCTTTGGCGGTAACTTCAATGTTTCATTTGTTACTCGTATGCAAAACGGACTAATCAAATCTATAATCTGTTTAATCGCTCTCTTCTTCACCACTATTTTCTGCCCCAACCGTACAAAGTATCTATTGATGAATGCATAATATGAATCCCCAAACACTTTCCCTCTATCAAGAAACTTAATCTGACTATACAACTCTGCTAAATTCTCTGTAATAGGAAATCCTGTCATTATGTATCGGTATGGTATATGTCCGCCTACTTCATACATTGCCATTGTTCGTTCTGCATCATGTGTTTTTATCTTTGTGCTCTCATCACAGAATACCGCATCAAACCCCGCCCCCGATAATTCCCTATGTATACTTTTTACTCCCTCATAATTCAATAGGAACAACATTGGCCTATCTGATTCATTATGATACCCATATCTCGATGGATCATTCACCTTTCCCATTGCATATTGTAAGAGATTCACTTTCGCTTTTGCCGTTCCACGTAAGATGCAAAACCGAAAATCAGAATGTTTCTTAATTTCATCACACCATGTCGTATCAATCGCTAACTGTGGTGCCACTATCAATATACTCTTAAACTTATTCTCTTCTGCCAATCGCATTATCTCAATAATCATTAATGCAATCAGTGATTTTCCTGTTCCATAATCTGCGAATATCCCCGCATATGGTAATTCATTCTTCTCCAAACAAAACCGCACCACTAAATCCTGATGACTCATTAGTTTTATCTTAATCATATTCAAAACCCATGTGGATCTATCATTGAATTTGGATCAATCGAATCAACTACCTCTACTGGTAATAAATCTTTCTCTGTTAATCCTATTCCTTTTGGATACTGATACTCAAATACTAACTCTGTTCCTGGTATTTTATGAATCATTACAGAATTTACTTCTCTTTTCTGTCTAAACAATGGATGCACTTGCTCAATATAATCTCCTCTATCCTGTGCATCTCTCACAAACCTACTTAAATCCCTATCATGTACACGATATGCATTACGTCTTTCTTTTCCTGATGTACTCTTTTCTTTTAGTAATAACATCACATCAAAAATCATAGCTACTTCTCCTTCTCCAATTGCTCAATTCTCCGATTCAAATACCACTGTGCCTTCTTTAAATCTTCCAATTCATTTCCCTTATGTTTTGCTCTCGCAATATACTTCACACAATT
>JBGPGB010000173.1:0-4329 GCA_041483595.1 Nitrosotalea sp. | reverse complement strand
TGTAGAAAAATTCTAGTCTAAGATCTTTATCTTTTAGAAGATATCTTTCTTGTCTATTTTTCTAATGGTGGTCTTCCAACGTTTCTTGCTGCGTTGAGACAAGTTTCTGATTATTTTATTACCTAAAACATCGAAAACCTTTGAGAGATCCCATCCCATTTCGGTATAGTTGTAGGTTCTGTATGGGCTGAACACTCTGACTGAAACTTCGTAATGCGGTCTATTGCTTACAGGATTGTGTATTGTCTTAATCGATGCCTTTGCTTGTTCTACCTCTGGGTATACCTTTCTAAGATTTCTAATTATTTTGTCAAACTTTGTTTTTACAATTTCCGCACTACTATAATCTTCAGGAAGGCCAACAATGAATAGTGGAACATCACTTGGTATTTTTGATTCAAGGACATTGATTATGTCTTTGTAAGTGATTATTCCGTGGACATGGTCCCATAAAGTAAGCAAACAACATGATGAATCATTCTTTAACATTGATTCTATTACTGTACTGAGTGGTGCATTGGTGTTAAGATTTGGAATGCGGGTGCTACCGATATTTCCAATATCTGATTGGTATTTTTTGTTCGAGTCTAACCCTCGTAACCCCATTCCAATTCTCTCACCAGGCTTTATTACTTGCAACAAGTGCATTGATGTCAAGACCTGTGAAACTTTACCACCCGTGATAACTGGAAGGTGATCGATTCTTTTTGTTATCATTAGTCTTCTTGCAGTTGCAAGGGAGTCTGTATTGTGTACTGTAATTGGGTCTGCGGTTAGTATGTTGTTAGCTGGTATCCATTTTAAATTCTGTTTGTATAATAGTTCTACAATGTCTTTTCCATTAACTACTCCAACTATCTCGTTTCCTTCTACCACTGGAACAGAACGCATTCTGTAATGAGACAAAATTGCAGCTGCCTTTTCTATAGTATCACTTCTAGTTAGAGGTTGAATCTTTCGTAATAAGGATTTTATCTTCATATTTTCAATATCCTTAATGCCCAAAAGTTCTCGTGCACTTATTGTAAGAACATCCTTACCATCCATGCAAAATGCTTCATAAGAATTTGAATTTACCAAAACTCCAACTGTTTTGGATATGGAATCAGAAGAATCGATAGTAGTTGCTTTCTTTAATATCTTGTCTACCTTAAGATCACGGACTTCTTTCAAATGTGCATAGATAACTTGTGGTGAACTCATTTTTGATTCTCTCTTTTTGGTCCTTCTTCTCCTCAATAATAATCTAGGGCTATAAAAGGAAACCCGTTGGTTTTTGTCTGCGATAATCAGAGATGATGATAAATCCTACATGGCTAGAAATGACCATAATGATCAAGATGAAAATCTCAAAGATTCTAGTTCCATTGGATGGCTCAAAGACCTCCTTTAAGGCACTTGATGAGGCAATTTACATTGCAAGACAATGTGGAGCGACTATCACAGGCCTACACGTAATTTCGATATACCCTCAACATTTTGGTGATCTTGTCAGTCCTCTAAGGGTTAGGCTCTATGAAGATGCAGCAAAATTCACGGAAAAAGCCAAAGTCATATCTGCACAACATGGTATTGTATTTCATCATAAAATTGTATATGGCGATCCAACATCAGACATAATTGATTTTGTAAAACAAAACAAGTTTGATCTTATCGTAATGGGGTCTAGAGGATTTGGAATGATACAAGAAGCATTCTTGGGAAGTGTTTCAAATGCTGTTGTACACAAATCTCATGTACCCGTTCTTGTTGTAAAGTAACTGTTAATGATTTCAATAATTGGTGCAGGTCGTGTGGGTTCGGCACTTGCGTTTTTAATAGCACAGTCTGGGCTTGATGATTTGGTCATTGTCAATAGATCCAAAAATAAGGCACTTGGTGAAGCGTTAGATGTTACAAATACGATACCTGAAAAATCGTTAATCTCTGTGACTGGAACTGATGATTTTTCTGAGATAAAAAATTCCGATGTTGTTGTAATAACAGTAAGTGGCGGAATGATCAAAGAGGACAGGACTGATCTTATACCGTTTAATGTACCAATCATCTCAGAAATATGCAAGAATCTTAGAAAGTATGCAGATGACGCAAACGTAGTAGTTGTAACTAATCCAGTAGATGTCATCACATATCAAATACTAAAACAAACCGAGTTTTCTAGGTGGAATGTTATAGGAATGGGTTCTAGTCTGGACTCTAGTAGATTTAGATATCTTCTTGCAAAGGAACTTGGTGTGAAACAAGGAAACATAGAAGGATTGGTTCTTGGAGAACATGGACCTACAATGGTTCCACTTTTCTCACATGCAAAATCAAAAGGGTAAAGAATAAACCTTTTATAAAAAAAAACTGACGAAATCACTTATGAATTAAGAAATTACTGGAGACACCTAATCGCGTTTAAGGAAGCATCGGTATTTGGAGCTGCAAAAAACACATTTGATATTACAAAATCAATAGTAGAGGGAAAAGAATTTCTTGCATCAGCATCAGTATATCTAGATGGCGAGTATGGCTTTAACGATTTATCTATGGGCGTTCCAGTTATTTTTTATAAAAATGGAGTAAAGGAGATTATACAACTACCTATAACTCAAAAAGAATCTGAACTGATAAAATTATCTGCCAAAAGGATCTCAGATGGTGTGCACCAGTTATCTAACTTTCTTAAATAATATTTCATTTAATCTGGTTTTCAATTTACAAAATTTATGTAATTATGCAAAAAATAAAAAATTTATTGGATGGTTATGTCTTTGCTCTTGGGCTTCGGTGTCGGATTTATTTTTGGAATCTCCACTGATAAAATTCCATTGTTAAGCTTTGCCTTGGCCTTGGAAGAGTCCACTTTATCAGGAAGGGGTAAACTTCTATGATAAGAAAATGCTCTTCGCTCTTTCCTAACGTAGTTCTTTCTCTTTTCTTCTTTCTCTTCCTTATGTTCGGCAGAGATTTCCACGTTATTGTCTGAAACATTAAGTTTGATGTCTTCTCTAGGGACTCCTGGAATTTCCGCATTTATGATATAGTGATCTCCTTCGTCTAGTACATCGCATGATACAGACGAGATTGACATTGAAGGCAGATTCATTGCTGGAAATGACGACATAGTTCTTTCAAAGTCTCTTCGGAAGTTATCAAATACTCTATCCAAGTCTCCCCAACTTTGTTTCCAAAAGGGTACTATTGGCTGATCAGAGGTCTCTGACTTCTTGGGTTTGTCCATTTGCAACATAGATGTTGACAAATGTATAACTAGATTACGTATGTTATCACGTGTGATAATTATATCAGTTTTAGTTGTTGTATATCACACTTGAAATTTTAGAATTAACTTAAGTATGATGTTTTTAAGATATTATTTCTTGGCAGAATCTGTAATTAAAAAAATAATTGTACCAATAGATGGCTCAAAATACTCCAGAAAAGCTCTCATACATGCCATAGGAATTGCCAAGAAATTCAAATCCAAATTGTATTTGGTTACAGTAGTAGATACAACAGACTTTCCTCCAGGAATGTTACTTTCATTATTGCAAAAAGATAAAAGATTAGAAAAATCTATAGGCGAATTTGTTGTGGCAGCAAAATCCATTGCAAGAAAGGAACTTCTTGCAGATGTGGCAATATGCAAATCAAAAGGTCTGGTGGATGCGTATTATGAAGTTGTAGCAGGAAAACCCGTTGATTCCATTTTAAAATTTGAACATGGCATTAATCCTGATCTCATTGTTATAGGAAGCAAAGGATTGCATGGTGTAGGTCAGATAAAGGCTCTTGGAAGTGTAAGTAGGAAAGTCTCAGAACTTGCAAAATGTCCTGTCATGATCATACATTAAATTTTTTAATTAAAAAACTGATATTGATTTTATATTTTAAATGAGTGTCTTGATCTTGTATGTGAAATTATTACTGCCAAGGTAGATAAGGCAAATATCGACACCGACAATGAACCAAATTCTGGGATTACCTGAGTTGCGTTAGTTTGATTTCCAGTATTTGAAGAAGAGAGTTGTCCACTAGTTGTTGTGAACTCGAATGTAGTCTTGGAAGTTCTATCTTTTCCACCATATGTTACATCGATTTCATATGTGCCAGCAGTTTTCCAGATGTCTCCTCCTGCAATTGCTTGAGTTGAATAGGTGTTGTCAGAATTGACATTTGTCTGAGCAATATATACTATTTTTTGAGAATTATCTTTAATGACTATGGATATTGGTATGTTAAGCTGATCAGTTACAGTTCCTGATATTTTGATTATATTTCCATCTGAGTACGCTGACTTGTCAGTAGCTACTGTAATGGGAACATTGGGAGTCTGTGCCATTG
>JBGPGB010000172.1:0-4357 GCA_041483595.1 Nitrosotalea sp. | reverse complement strand
CAAATGTTTTACAAATTATGCTCTTGTTGATGTGGCAGCAATAGGATTTGGCAAAAAAATAAATCTTATTCGAAATAGGGCAGAGAAAGGAGATTTTGTTGTTCTAATTGGAGGTTCTACGGGACGTGATGGAATTGGAGGCTCACAATTTGCCTCCGATAAACTTGAAGCAGAAAATCGTTCAGCTGTTCAGATTCCAGATCCCTTTATTGAAAAATTAGTGATTGAGGCAATTTTAGAGGCGAGAAATCAAAACTGTATAAAAGCAATGAAAGATTTGGGAGGAGGTGGACTTTCATGCGCTATATCAGAGACGGCTGATGCTCTCTCTATTGGAATTGAACTTGACCTTTCACTTGTCCATAAAAGAGAACAGAACATGTCGCCCTCAGAACTTATGGTATCAGAATCTCAGGAAAGAATGCTTGTTATCACTGATCTAAAAAGACTTGATAAACTAAAAAAAATCTGCGAAAAATTTAGAGTTCCATATTCTGTCATTGGTCAAGTAACGGAAGACACAATGATGGACATAAAATTAGATAAAAAGACTATTGCAAAACTTCCAAGTCAAATTGTTGCAAATGCACCACTGTTGGATAGGCCTTCATCTAGACCAAAATACCTGTACTCCGTGGAGCAGGTCAAGAAGCCTAAACTGCCGAAGGATCTTTCCAAGACGCTTTTGAAGATGCTCTCAAACCCTAATGTCGCAAGCAAACAGTGGGTCTATACTCAATATGATCACGAAGTGGGAATAAGAACAGTTGTAAAACCCGGAAATGATGGGTCAGTTCTCAGACTTGATAATGGAAAATTTTTGGCCGTAAAAATTGACGGAAATTCAAAGCATTGTTACATCAATCCAAGGGAAGGAGTCATTGGATGCTTTGATGAGGCCTGCCGAAATGTAGTCTGCACTGGAGCAAAACCAATTGGAATGGTTGATCATCTCCAGTTTGGAAATCCAGAGGATCCTGAAGTATTTTGGACGTTCAAAGAATCAGTTCAAGCCATAACCGATTATGCCCAATATTTTGATATTCCATGTGTTGGGGGCAAAGTAAGTCTGTATAATGAGACTGACAATGGTCCAATCAAGCCCACTCCTCTAATTGGAATATTAGGGCTAATTGAGGGGAAACCTCTAATTCCAAAGAAAATTGAAAATGGCGATTTACTTATAATTCTTGGAATTACAAAAGACGAACTTGGAGGATCTGAATATTATGAATACATCCATGAATTGGTTGGTGGAAAATGTCCCGTAGTTGACATGAACTCCTCCAAGAGAATCCAAGAGGCTGTTCTGGATATCATTGAACAAGACGTGGTAAAGATTGCGCACGATTGTTCAAAGGGAGGTCTTGCCATTGGAATATCCAAACTATGCGTTTCAAATGAAATAGGATGTACGGTCTCAATTGAAAATATTCCTACCGAAAAATTACGTCTAGACGAACTTTTGTTCTCCGAATCTCATTCCAGATTTTTGCTTGTAATTAATCCTAGAGATGAAAAGAAAGTAATGTCGTACCTTGAACAAAAGGGAATACCATGTGGAAGCATTGGCAAGTTTTTAAGTCCAAATATTGTCTTCAAAGAAAAGAACAAAATTATAACTCGAGTAAGGGTTGATAAAGCACGCGAAAAATGGTTAAACTCGTTGGGGGAACTTGTCACGCATGGTTAAGGAAAACTGTGGAGTAGTTGGAATATTTAGTTTGGATGGTGCAAACGTAATTCCCATGGTAATTGATGCTCTGAGAGCTCTTCAACATAGGGGTCAAGAAGCTTGGGGAATAGCCATACCAAAAAAACAACCATACAAACAATTGGGATTGGTATCTTCTGCAGTACATGAATTCGATAAGATTACACACGAATACCAATCTCCTTCTGCAATAGGACACGTCAGATATTCCACTATGGGTAAAAGTAACTTGGAAAACGCACAACCACTAAAAGTTAAGGATCTATGCATTGCTCATAATGGTACTATATCTAGCGTAGAAGAACTAACCGGAATGGTTGGAGGATGTACCTTTACTCCTCAAAATGTTAGTGATACCATGATTGCAGCTCAAAGACTTGTCTCACTGATGGCAGATAATGGAAAGCTTGGAAATGCACTCTCTATTTTAAAGAATGAGATGGTTGGCTCATTTTGTTTTACATTTGTATCTGATGATAATGCGGTTTATGCTGCACGTGACCCCAAAGGATTCAGACCAATGGTGTTAGGTTATAGAAAAGATAATAATTCTTTCATTGTAGCTTCAGAGTCTTCTGCACTTTCTGCAGTTGGGGCACAACTTGTACGCGATGTAAAGCCTGGCGAATTAATAAAAATTAGTAAGGCTGGATTGGAATCTGAGATGTTCTCTGAACCTGTAAAACCTGCTCATTGTTCATTTGAATTTACTTATTTTGCACATCCTTCAAGTGTTATGGAGGGCTCCAATATTTACTTGGCAAGAAAAAGAATTGGTCAATTTCTCGCTCGCAAGTTTTCAATAAAAGATGCAGATATTGTTATTCCCGTCCCTGATTCTGCAAGACCTGCTGCATTAGGCTATGCTCAAGAACTTGGAGTGCCATTCGAAGAAGGATTGCTCAAGGATAGATATAGCAGAAAAGGACCGTTACGCAGCTTCATCGAACCTCATCAAGCTGATAGAGTCGAGATCAATCGCTGGATCATTCCAATCACTCAAGTTATTTCAGGAAAACACGTGGTAGTTGTTGATGATAGCCTTGTTCGAGGTACCAGTTCAAAGGCAATAATCAAGGCACTGAGAAGATCAGGTGCAAGAAAAATAAGTATGGTGATTACATTTCCTCCAATCCTATTTCCATGTTATGCTGGAATTGACTTTCCATCACAAGATGAGCTTGTGACGTTTATGGGAGATGGTAGACAATACACTGAAGATGAAATTACAGAAAAAGTACGACAACTCATAGGTGCTGATTTTCTTGGCTATAACGACGCAAAGAATCTTGCAGCAGCAGTTGGGATGGATTCTAATTCAATGTGTTTTACTTGCTCTAACGGTGATTACTCGACATTGGGAATAAAGCCTATGTTTAAAACGAGGGCAGAAGTCAAAGGTGAATAATATGGTAGAGATGTCGTTTGTTTTAGTGAAAAGTAAAATAGGACATGAAATGGAAGTTATGAGTAACATTCTCAAGATAAATGGGGTAAAAGAAGCAACTGGAACTTTTGGTCAATATGACATATTCGTAAAAGTCCAGGCTTCAACACGATCTGAACTGGAAAAAATTATCACAAAACAAATTCGAGCCGTACCGAACGTTCTTTCAACTACCACCTTGCCTACGATAACTGGAAAAGGCATAAAATAAGTAAAATATTATCTGATTGGGATATTCTGCGATATGAAAGGTGAGGTATATCAGTTTAAATCCAAGCTTGCTTAATGACGCCTGTTTGAAGTTTTTACGCTCAGGAAAAGTAAAAGATATCTATGAACTTCCAGATGAAAATATTCTTTTCCATTTTTCAGACAGGGTGTCTGCATTTGACGTAAAATTTCCTACTCCGATTCCAAAAAAAGGTGAAGTACTATGTAGATTCGCTGAATTTTGGTTTAAAAAATTACCGATCAAAAATCACTATGTTAGAACAGAAGGTAAAGACAAGATAATTGTAAAACGGATGCAGATGATTCCAATTGAATGTGTGGTGCGAGGATATTTCTACGGAAGTCTAGTTCAGAGATGGAAAGATGGACAAGTCAAATTACTGGATGGTACTTCTACACAATTGGCAGCAAAACTGCCAGAACCAATTTTTGATCCTACTACAAAATCTGAAACCCATGATATTCCATTATCGAAAAGAGATGCCCTTGATAGGAATATTACAAGTCAAAGTGAGTATGAATGGTTAGAGGATACTTCTCTTGAAATTTATCGACAGATGTTCAAAATAGCTGACAATGCGGGATTTGTTTTGGCAGATTTAAAGCTTGAATTTGGTAAAATAGGTAATGACATTGTTCTTGGTGACTCTATTGGACCGGATGAATATCGACTTTGGCCAAAGGACTCTTACCGTGTAGGAGAAATTCAGGAAAGCTATGACAAGCAATTGCTGCGTGATTGGTTAGCATTGCACGGGTATCAAAAGAAATTTGAAACAGAAAGAAATTTGGGAAAAGATCCTACTGCTCCTGCATTACCTACAGAATTATGTCTTGAACTATCATCAAGATATATCACTGCATACGAAAAAATAACTGGAATAGAGTTTTAACTCGAATTTTTATTTTGACGTATATTTGTATTTTACACTCTATAGGCCATTTGACTAATCTGATCCTTCAAT
>JBGPGB010000171.1:0-4360 GCA_041483595.1 Nitrosotalea sp. | reverse complement strand
AGAACTTTCTTGCATAATTCAGCTTTATCCATGTTATACCAATTCCTTATCTTACGGATATATTGACAGCTCAAATCTCGTTGATACAGTACTCATTTTACTGGAAACCCAATCTAGAGGGTCTAAAATAATCAGTGTTGGTACCAGAATCCCCATAAAGGACTTTGAACCTTTGAATTTGGAGTCTGAGTATTATCGGACTCAGAGTTTGATAATGACAGATTTTGAAGATTGGATATTCTTAAAATCTCTTTGATTTGGTTACCCTACTATCTGAATTATTTTCTTCAATATCTCGTCTTCCACATGTCTTGTCCAGAGCATCTCCGGAATGTCAACTGCTAGAAATAGAACTGATAAAAGTAATGCCTCTGCTGCTGCAACCGCAATATTTTGTATCAATTTCCCAATTCCTATGTGTATGGCAAAGTCGTTTGAATCCCCACTAATCATTATCGTAAATGCTCTGTCTGCAGTAATGATATCTCTGAGAATGCCTGCCTTTGTTGCTTGGATTATTAGTCCCACTGGTGAATTAGAAGCCATCTGTGTTTTGTATCCATCTCCTTCTAACATTGTGACTATTTGCTGTGCTAGCTGATTCAAATCCTTGTTCTTGTTCTGAAACCTGACTATTTTTTCAGAGATCATGTCTTGCATAAAAACATAGTTTACTCCAATAATTAAACTAGCTTTTCAATTCTCATCTTGTCTTGAAACTTGCAGGACTCGAACCTTTTGATTTTATTATCTCCTCTGAAAAATTACTGTACAGAATATCTGGTTAACAGTAGACCCCTAAAAAATCAATTATGGGGAGCATTGTAGTATTTCAGAAATTTTAGATATAAAGAGGACCCAAAATAAGCTCATGTTAGTAGATGAATCCCCGCGATGTGGATGCAACCTGGGTCTGAAATTATTACAATATAGTAACTGGGAATTACAAGGCTAGAACTTTGGAAGCTTATATTTTATAAGACGTTGTTTCATACGATAGTACAGCGAAGAAGATTGCAGGAAAATAAAGGGAGTGACATTGACAATGTTCTGCTTGATCAATTTGACCGGGAGATATGGAACAAAATTCCTCACCTAGAAGAAAAACCAGATGGAGTGAGGGTTGTTAACGCAACACCCCTAATTGATATTACTGAAGATTTGAGAGAGTGTGCAAAAAAAGTGTACGGGCTGGATCTTGCAGATAAAGATCTGCAAGTTTTCGGCAAGTTCGATTCTAATTTACTAGCAGGCTCCATAAAAGTAAGGCCGGCGGTCCATATAGTCCGTGATGCCATTGTTACAGGCAAGCTAAAACGTGGACAGACGATATTTGAAGCGACCTCTGGTAACTTTGGTATCGCGTTGGGGCAGGTAACAAAGCTTGGCCTAGATGTAGTTACACTTGTCTCAAGAAGACTTCAGGAAGGAGTCTTTGAGGAGTTGAGAAATGAGAAAATTCGTATCATAAATCTTGACATGGACATCTGCCCTGCTCCAGGGATGAAGGACAACCCGAATCTTTTGGCTGCCAAAGCAACTGCTTTAAACATTCGCTCACAGATCTCTGAATTAGGCTTTGACCCTGCGATTTTCGATAGTTCAAGTTCTGAGGTAGAAGCACTTCTTGCAAAACAGGATATCATAAACTTGGCAAAGCTTTTTGCAGAGATCTACGACTGTTTCTGTCCAGAACAGTATGACAACGATCTAAATATCGAGGTACACAGAACTGTAACTGCCACTGAGATTGACCAACAATTGCGCGAAAAAAGCAAGTCGCTTGCAGAATTTCGAATTGTTTGCACCTTTGGTACTGGTGGCACCTCTGGTGGTTTGAGCAGATACTTGATGGAAAAATTTGGAAAAAAGTCGCTGCATGTGGTCTTTCCACTAGGTGATCAAGACGTTGCAGGAATAAGGACGAAAAGCAAGGCAGTGGGTTTAAAGTTCTACGAGCCTGAAAGATATGCTGGACAACATGAAGTAGATTTTGTACAGGCAAAGCGTCTTCTGAAATTTTTTGTAGATAAGGGTCACGACATGGGGGAAAGCAGTGCCCTTTCGCTTTATGCAGTCATGCAGATGGCAAACTTTGGTGGTTATGGAGGAAAGTTTGTCGTAATAATTGCTGATGGAATCCAAAAGTACAGAAAGAGCCTGGAGGCTATAGAAAAAAAGCAGAGCCGTTTGCAAGTTAACCTACAAGAAGCTCTTTCTGATATAGGCACCTATAATAGAGTTCTCTGGATTCACACACAGTATACTCCACAAAAGGAAGGAATAGATCTAATTGCAAGTTCGCTGGGCGTTGATGAAAGCAAGATCTTTGTTCCAAAGGCCAGAGATGTGGAGCGACTTTTAGCAACCCAAGAGATTCCAAAAGAATTGGAAACAGCATTTGGAGGAGATGATGGAAAGTCATTGCTTGTTTGCATGATGGGAAATACTTCGCTCATGGTTGCTCGATTACTTGCGGACAAAGGAATTGCGGCTGAAAGTTTGAATGGCGGGATAAACGCGCTTTCTCAAGGGAAAGGCAAGCAAATTTCTCAATTGGTACGAGTGGCTAC
Organism: Nitrosotalea sp.; assembly: GCA_041483595.1. Lineage (GTDB taxonomy): Archaea > Thermoproteota > Nitrososphaeria > Nitrososphaerales > Nitrosopumilaceae > Nitrosotalea. Next base: position 1,787 of record JBGPGB010000171.1, on the reverse strand, counting down.
TGAATAATAAATATCTGGCAAGATCAAGTTCTATCATTATTTTATTTTAGACCAACGATAGTAGACCAAGTCTTACAGGACCAGAACTGATGATAAGTAAGAATAATTTTGGAAGTGATTTGTAAAACTGGTTTTATTCTAAAACTAGAAAAAATATTTGATAAAAAATAAAATTATGCCCAAATTTCCAAAAATGAAAGATCTGTTTTAAATAATAAAAATTTTGCAAGATAATTATTGTCACTCAATTACCTTCTTGCTACATCTAGTATAGTTCTTCTCCTTATGCTTGTTATTTTACCAAGCTTCCAATCAGAACATCCATCCCATTCAGCTTATGCAACGGTTGGATCCTTTGTAGACTCTAAGGTTGTAGGTGGAATAAGTGGACCCACTGCAATGGAATTTGCCCCTGATGGACGCCTGTTTGTTACTGAAAAAGGAGGAGCGGTGAAAGTAATACAGAATGGAGTTCTACTTCCAACTCCATTTCTATCGGTTTCTGTTGATACTAGTGGTGAGAGAGGCTTGGAATCACTTACATTTGATCCCAATTTTACTAAAAATCGATATGTCTATGTATATTACACCACTAGTGATTCACCTCCTCATAACCGGGTTAGTAGATTCTCTGCGGACCCAGTAAATCCAAATATTTCACTTGTAGGAAGCGAGGTTCAGATTCTTAACTTGGAAAATTTGACAGCCCTGTGGCATAATGGAGGCGGTCTGCACTTTGGAAAAGATGGCAAGTTATATGTGTCGGTAGGAGAGAATGGCAACTCTGCCAACGCTCAAACCCTTGCAAATCGCTTGGGTAAAATCTTGCGCATTAATTCTAATGGTTCTATACCTTCAGACAATCCATTCTTCAATATACCTTCAGCAAAAAAAGAGATCTGGGCACTTGGGTTGAGAAACCCATTCACATTTGCGTTTTCTCCAGCTGCTGGCAATACGATGTACATTAATGATGTTGGGCAGAGCACGTGGGAAGAAGTAGACCCCGGAATCCGTGGCGCCAACTATGGATGGCCCACATGTGAAGGGTTCTGTGTTCCCCATAATCCTAATTTTGTAGATCCAATAATCACTTACAATCACGATAGTTCAAGCGCAGCTATAACAGGAGGAGTATTTTACAATTCAAATCAATTTCCCCCTGAGTATAATGGCAGCTACTTTTTTGGAGATTATGCACTTAACTTTATCAAGAGACTGACTCCTGCCAATCAGGTAGTTAACTTTCTGCCAACTATCAATTCTCCAGTTGACCTTGATGTAGGGACAGACGGGAGCTTGTATTATCTATCACATGGGAAAGGAGAGGTCCACAAGGTCCAGTTTGTACCAGGGATAAATCATTTTCCTCATGCTAATGCCACAGCCACTCCGACATCAGGACTGCCTCCACTAAATGTTACTTTTGATGGTTCCTTGAGCACCGATCCAGACCCAGGTACGGTTCTTAACTATTCATGGGATTTCGGAGATGGTTTCACTGGCTCTGGTGTCTTGGTTAACCACACCTATAATGTTGCAGGACCGAAAGTCGCAACACTAACAGTCACCGATGGTAGCGGCGGCATAGATTCTACTTCTATTAATATCTCAGTCGGAATACCTCCGATTGGTACCATAATTACTCCAGTAGTTGGAACAAAATATAATGCAGGAGATACAATATCTTTCAGTGGTAATGGCACTGATACTAAAGATGGATCTCTTCCAGCTAGTGCCTTCAAGTGGGTAATACTATTTCATCACCAAACACATACCCATCCATT
>JBGPGB010000170.1:0-4375 GCA_041483595.1 Nitrosotalea sp. | reverse complement strand
TTTTCACCAAATTCAATAGATCAAATAACCTATATCACATACCACTATAGAGGCGTTGATTTTTGAAATTCTTAGATCATATTGACTGGTCTTGATTTCACAAGGAAAAGAAGAGTCGACATTAATTATTTTGGTGATAAGTTATCAGTTTGTTGTTTTGATAGTCACTAGTAATTGTATGCTAGTTAAGACACAGTTTTCGTGTAGAAACGGTGATTATTCTTATATTCTCAGTATTTTTGTTTAAAGAAAACACCTTTTGTATTTTAGATAAATTGTAGGGATGAAATCTAGTTTTATTATTACAAAGGAACATTTTATAGAACCAATGAATTGTAAAGAGTTATTGAGTACCAGCGAAAATAAACCAAAAGGTAATTTTGTAATCGTAACCTTGAAAATGCCAAATGGAGAAGAACATTCTATACCACTTCCACCAAAGAAATTTAGTACTGGAAGGCTAGGGTATTACTCTCAGATTCCATCTTTTATCTACAATGATGAAGTGTATGGAGGACAGATACAGGTTTGGAAAAAAGGTAAAGAGAAAGAATCTGAATAATTTTTTTTAGCCATAGGAAAATAGTTATATGACTATTTCATTTAATGGTTGAAAATAATACATTCATTATATTTTTAAAGATGTGAGTTAAGATTTGACTTGTGCTGGATTTAGTAGCAAAAAAAATATTTCTCACTAAAGGCAAGGGCGTACATCCAGATAGACTAACAAGTTTTGAATATGCATTGAGGGATGCAGGAATTGCTGGCACAAATTTGGTTTTAATCTCAAGCATATTTCCACCAGGTTGTAAATTAATTTCAAAAGCTGAAGGGTTGAAATTAATAAGACCAGGAAGTGTAACGTTTGCAATTTATTCAAGACAGGAGAGTAACGAGGCACATAGATTGATGGCTGCATCTGTTGGAATAGCAGAGCCCAAAGACAAGATAAAGTATGGCTATCTATCTGAATATGTCTCATTTGGAGAAACTGAGAAAGAAGCAGGTGATTATGCAGAAGATATTGCTGCACAGATGCTTGCATCATCGCTTGGAATATCATTTGATGTGAACAAGAGCTGGGATGAAAAAAGACAACAGTGGAAGATATCTGGGCAGATATACAAGACTAGAAACATAACTCAGAGTGCGGTAGGAGATGCAAAAGGTCACTGGACTACGGTGTTTACCGCAGCCGTTTTGATTCTCTAATTTTATTTTCTTCTCATAAATATGTAAATGGCAGCTCCACCTACTGCAACTATGCCAATCAAGGCATATGTAGAATAGTCATTTGGAGATTTGAGTGGTAGAGTAGACGTTGTGTTGTTTTGCATGGGTTGATTCTGTGATAACGCACTACCTAAAGTCAATGATGCCTGGTCATTTGTGATTGATGATGTTTTTCCAAATATGTAAATGGCGGAAATTTTCTGCCCTGATTCTGGGTCAAAAATCCAGCCTGGTTTAGTCAAGTCGGTCGGAATTTTCTGACCATTCCTGATTGTAATATCTGCTAAATCTCCACCGTGATTAATTACAGAAATATCTTCATTAGATATTACTGTAACATCTAAAATGGAATTCAAAGGAAAAAAACCCGCGCTATAATAATTTGATCTTTCAAGTTTTTCAACTCCTAATAATGCAAGTGGTTTGATTGTAATCACTTTGGTCTTTATTGGAATATGTTTTGAGACTTGCAACTGATAGAGTAATGCTCCTTGTCCTGGAGTTATTGCAAATGTAACTGTAGAATTGGAATCTTTTGCTACTATTTTTGCAGCGTCATAAAATCCGCCTTCATCTCTAATCTGATTTGGTATTAGAATCGATGATAACCCATCATAAAGATAAGATGAATCTGGCCTTGACATTGTATATACAACTGATATGGTTCTATTCCCTGATATGCTACCCGAAGTACCAAGTGCAGTACTAAGGTCTCCTTTGGGATTCACATACACGTTGTTAAATTCTGCATTTAGGGCAAAGGCATTGTTTATGCTTCCAATTAGTGAATCTCCCACTTGTCTTGCAGATGACTGAATTTTTGTAATATTGTAAGTCTCAAGTAAAGAAGGGGAAACTATGTTTATGATAACACATCCCTGATCTTGAATTCCAAGAATGCACTTGTCCGCATTTGTAATTACGACTGATGTCACATTCGCTGTATTTCTAATCTTCTCACTAAGGTCTGAAGGAACTCTCATCTCGACCGGACTTGTGGAGGCTAATGTGATGAATGCGGTTGTCTGGTTCTGTATTTTTTCATCTACTAGTATGTGCGCAGTCTCCCGGTATGATGCAAGTTGTGGTTGTTGTGCATAAGCTGTGGCAAAAGAAGTAATCAATATAGAGAAAATTAAAGCTAAAACAAGTGAATTTTTCAATTAAAGAAGTTTTTGAAATCTAATTATTAAGTTTACCCTCTTAATTTTTCAATCTTTATTGCAAATCTTTGAAATGGCTCCTCTTTAAAATGATTCTTGCAGACTAGCATAGTCTGCTGCGGATCTGGTCCGCAATCGTAGGTAATCAAGTACTCTGGCTCTATGTTACAACATCTTGGATATTTCACTTGTGCATTATTAGTCCTCATAAAATAAAATAGTTCTCGATCTAAACTCTAAGTTTAAATTATAATGTGTGCATAGAAAACTTGACATCGGTTCAAACCGTAGGGGAACATATGCCTGGCAGTTGGGGGCGCTTGACTGCCAGGCGCTTTAATTAATTACTTTTCCTAGTCTTTCTGTCTGATTTTTGATGTAATCGAAACCCTCTTGCCAGAAATTCTCTGACGTGATATCAATTCCATGTTCCTTGAGCAGATTCTCTGGTTTTTTTGAACCTCCTGCTGCTAATATCTTGACATATGTGGGAGCAAATGATCTTCCCTCCTTTCTATACCGGTGATACAATGACAATGAGAGTAGATTTCCAAATGAGTAAGAGTAACAGTAAAACGGAGAATGGTAAAAATGGGGAATACAAGTCCACTCTATTCCAAAGTCAGGTGTTATTTCAACAGAATTTCCAAACTGGTCCTTTAGGATCTTCATATATTCAGATGTCAGGTCTTGAATCATTGCACCATTCCCGATTTTCTCATGTGCTGATATCTCAAAGAGTGTAAAGTATGACTGTCGTCCTACTGTTGCATACAAATCATCTAGGTGTTCCACAAGTATTGATTGCTGTTCGTCATAAGGGATCTGATCAAGAATTTTATTAAACAATAGCATTTCAGAAAATGTAGAGGCGGTTTCAGCAAGTGGTAGTGATGCCTCTGCTATGAAAATTGATTTGTCTGAAGCTGCTACACTGTGAATTGCATGTCCGAGTTCATGTGCCAAAGTGAAGACATCATTGGTTCTACCTTTGAAATTTATCATTACATATGGTGTTATCTTTGGAGTTATAGTACTACAAAAAGCCCCACTTCTCTTTCCTGTTCTGATGGTAGAGTCTACATGTCTCTGAACAAATACTCTTTTTGCATACTCGCTTAATTGCGGACTAAAATCATTGAGCGTCTCAAGAACAAGTTTTACTGCCTTGTCATAACTATATCTTTTTTCTTCTTTTTTCTGAATTGGTGCATAAATGTCATATCTACGCAGTTTCTTCATCTTTAAGATACGCGCTTTTAGCAAAAAGAATTTCCGAAATACATCAGAATTTTTCTTACAAACAGAAAGAAGAGCATCTACTGTCTTGTCATCTATATCATTTCCAATGTTTCGAACTGATATTGGAGACGAGTAGCCGCGTATCTGAATGCATTCATCTTTCAAGTTTGAAACAATGTTTTGATAAATCTCTCCGAGAACACCTTTGTTTCTGTCAAATTCTGATAATAATGCCTTGTATGCAATCTCCCTTATTCTCGGTTTCGGGTTTCGAATTAGAACTGATAATTCTTCCCTGTTGTATCTTCGAGTCTTACCATCAATTTTTACTTCAAACACAAATGCATTTGTTATCTTGTCATAGATCTTGACAAGAGCCGAGTGCCCAGTAACGTCTAATGTGTTAATTATCCTCTCTTCTGGTTCGGTAAGGGAATATTTTGCAAGCAAGCGTTTGTATCGTAAAAATTCTTCTAATTCTCCTGCTGATTTGATCAATCTCTGAGCGTTTTTTTCATCTAGTTGTTTCTTCCACCACTGATCAAAAAACAAAGTTTGATTTTCTATCTGTGCTCCAAACTTTCTCATCTTTGAAAGTAATGAAGTAGCTTTGTCTGATTGGGTATCTGATGAATACTCTAAAGATGCATAACCTGATACCTTGCTAAATTCAGCAGTTATTTTTTCTAAAGAGTGAAGCATTGAGAGAAACCTTCTCTCAGATATTGAAGAAT
>JBGPGB010000169.1:0-4395 GCA_041483595.1 Nitrosotalea sp. | reverse complement strand
CCTTACGCTGATTTATCTAGCATTTTTGAGTTTCATAGCCATGTATTTTGGATTAGGCATACTTCCGATTTCAATGATTGCCGGATTGATGATTGGTGCACAGTGGTTCTTTTCTGATAGAATAGTATTATGGAGCACAGGAACCAAGATTGTATCCAAAGAAGAATATCCAGTTTTACATCAAATAATCGAAAATCTAGCCCAAAAGGCAAACCTTCCAAAGCCAAAGATAGGAGTCATGACAAGTGATATTCCAAATGCATTTGCAACTGGAAAAGGTCCAAGGAGTTCGGTAGTGGTGATAAGCTCAGGAATATTAAAAATATTAGATAAAGACGAACTTGAAGGTGTTTTATCACATGAACTTACCCACATAAGAAATAAAGATGTTACAATCATAACACTTGCAAGCTTGTTCTCCACAATTGCATGGTATCTCATGCAATCTTCAATGTTTAGTACAATGTGGGGAGGCTATGGTGGAAGACAGCAACAGCAAGGAGGTAATGTATTTCTAGTTCTAATAGTAGCCGGAATAGTTTGGTTCCTAAGTTTTCTAATCATCAGAGCAATATCTCGATATAGAGAGTTTGCAGCAGACAGCGGTGGAGCATATCTTACAGGAAAGCCAATGAATCTATCCCGTGCACTGATGAAAATAAGCGGAGAGGTCAAGGTTGCACCAACTCAAGAACTTAAAAAAATAGAAGGGATGAATGCGTTTTTTATAATACCAGCAATGTCAGGCAAAACTATTGCGAGTTTCTTTTCTACACACCCTCCTGTTACAGAAAGAGTAAAACGTTTGATGCGAATTGAACAAGATCTTCGCAACTCGGATAAACTAGGCATTTAATCAAAAAATATAAAAAATTATCAGTTCTAACTTTTTTTGTTTACAGTCAAGTTGAATTCTTTTTCCAATATTGATTTTTCTTTATTATTCCCAAACACTTCCACGGTTATCTTAAAAGACATTTTACTGAGAGGAATATTATGTGGCGTTATTGTAATTTCGTGTTCTCCCGTATTTTTATTTGGAGAATCCAATGGAGAGAGTTGAATTACAGGAGTACTAATTGCAACATACTGATTACTTTCATCATCAGTCTTTATTTTTAGAATAATGTTGTCAAATTTTTCCTTAAAGTTTTTAATATTAACTTTTATCTGTGTAGTTTTATCCGAGTCTATTTTTGATTTTGATAATTCAATTGTTTCAAACGCTAGTCCTTTTTTAAATAATCCCATGTGTTTAACCTCTTTCTTCAAGCATTTTTACCATAAATAAAGTAAGAGGATCGCTTCTAACAACAAACATGGATTTTTAAGACATTATTTTATTACATTTCCATTTCTGGACTAGAACGTGGACTTGGTGGACCACCGCCTTTTGACGATGCGACCACATTATCTATTCGTAAAATCATGTTGGCAGTCTCCGTTGCAGATTTTATTACCTGTTCTTTTACTTTAGTAGGCTCGACAATCTGCAATTTTTCAATATCTCCAACTTGTCCCTTAATCGTATCAATTCCAGCCCATTTTTCTCCCGCATTTTGCCTGGAACGCAATTGTGTTATGGCATCAATTGAATTCATTCCCGCATTTCTTGCAAGGGCCAAAGGTATGGATTCCATAGCTTCAGCAAATTTTTCAACCGCCAATTGTTCTCTCCCAGATAAAGTCTGAGCCCATTGTCTGAGCTTGTATGCAACATATGCTTCAGGCGAGCCTCCACCATATACAATCAGGGGTTTTTCTATAACATCTTTTACAACCATTAATGCATCGTGTAATGATCTATCTACTTCATCAATTACTCTTTGTGAACCACCACGTATCAATAAAGTAACGGCTTTTGGATTCTTACATCCTTCAATGAATACCCAATTATCATTTTCAATTGTTCTTTCTTCAACTATTGCTGCCTCCCCCAAGTCTTTTTCAGTTAAATCATTCACACTTCCAACAATTCTTCCACCAGTTGCTTTTGCAAGCTTTGACATGTCACTTTCTTTTATTCTCCTTACTGCAAGTATCCCAGATTTTGAGAGGTGGTGTTGCGCAATATCATCAATTCCTTTTTGACATAGAAGTACAGTAGCTTTAGTAGACTTGATCTTTTCTACCATTCCCCTCAAGATGTTATCTTCTTCTTCCATGAATGACTTGATCTGATCAGGACTTGAGATGTTTATCTTGGCCTCGAACTCTGTCTTTTCAATCTCAAGCGGGGCGGAGATTAATGCAATCTTTGCATTCTCAATTTTTCTTGGCATTCCACTATGAACTATTTCTTTGTCCAAAACTATTCCAAAAATTAGTTTACTATCCAAAACAGAACCTCCTGTTTTTCTTTCAACTTTGATATTATTCAAATCAACATTGTACCCATCAGCTTTTTGAGTTACAACAGATAATGCTGCATCAACTACAAGTTTTGCAAGATCAGATGCTTCTACAGATACCAATTTAGTTTCCATCGTCGTTATTGCTATTTTTTCAAGAATTACCCTATCTTTTGGTTCAACTTTTTGTGAAATATCTCCAAGTAATGAGATGGCCCGCATTGCTGCCTTTTTGTACCCTTCTGCAATTATGATCGGATGAATATCATTGTCAATGAGACCTTCTGCTTTTTCAAGCAGTGCTCCTGCCAAAACTACAGCTGATGTTGTACCATCTCCCACTTCACTATCGGTTGCCTTGGCAACCTCGACCATCATTTTTGCTGCAGGGTGCTGAACGTCAATCTCTTTGAGTATTGTTGCCCCATCATTTGTAATTGTAATATCTCCAAGCGAATCAACCAACATCTTATCCATTCCTCTTGGACCAAGACTGGTGCTCACAATCTCTGCAATTATCTTTGCAGCTGCAATATTATTTCTTTGTGCATCTCTGCCCCTTGATTGTTTAGCACCTTCTCTTAGTACTATGAAAGGGATTCCCTCAGAAGTTGTCTGTACAGATGCCATACTACCAATGGTATCACAAATTGAGATTTATAACATAGCGGAGAATGTCAGAATTGATAATCATCAATGGTAATTGGTGAAGATTCTTTTTATAAGATAAAAATACTTGTTAATTGTTTAACACGATGGAAAAATCAAAAATGAAGAAAATGGATCTGCCAAAAAATCCTTCCATGTTATTTCTTGGCCTCCCAGGACCTGGCCTCATAGGAACAATGTCAATGACTTACATCATACATGCATTGAAAATGGAGCTAGTGGGCGAGATAGAAAGTAGTCCTGCATCCATTGTCTTTATTGATAATGGTCAGATAGTAGGACCAGTCAGGATTTACAAAAAAGACAAGATGTTTTCAGTTTTATCTGACATTCCAATAGATTATGATACTGCGATAGACTTTACAGACTCTGTAATTGATTTTTCAAAAAGGAACAATGTTGATCTGATCGTATATTTATCAGGAATACATGTTCCCGAGCGAAATCCTGCAAATCTCAAGACATATGGGCTAGTAACAAATGAAAAACTTGAAAAAATATTATATGATAATGAAATTCCCAAGTTTCTCTCAGGAATAATAAGTGGGCCAGATGCGACTATTATAACACAATTAAGAAATTCAACAATACCATCCATCATACTTCATACTGAATGCAATTACTTTTTTCCAGATCCGGATGCCGCAATGCAGACCATCAAGACATTATCACACATTATGAAAAAAGATATTGACCTAACCGAATTTAAGAAACAGATGGAATATCTAAGACTTCAAAACAGGCAACTTATGGAGGAGACATTAAACGTATTACAGACACAAAAGGAACACCCAACTACACCTCCTCAGATATACAAGTGATAATCATGTCAGATTTTTCATCATTCATAGAAAAACAGATGAATTCCTTTTTTGGAGATTCACCCTTTGATGATTTCATACACAAAGAGCTAATTCCGCTTGCCCACCTAAAAGAAAAAGACTCTACGTGGGTTCTAGAGATGGACCTGCCGCTAGTTGACAAAAAAAACATAGACATAAAATTATCTGCAAATCACCTAACCGTGAAGGCGAAACTAACCAAAACCTTTACTGTCTCAAGAGGTGATGTAGTTACAGAATTTGATTATTTTAAAAAAACCATCACACTTCCAAGCGGTATCAATACAAAAGAAATTTCTGCAAAATTCAGAAATGGCATTTTAAAGATTTCAATGGAAAAATCAGGAACTGGAAAGAAAATATCGATTGAATAATAAAAAACTATTTTCACACTAAAGGCAAATAGAGAAAAAGTTCCTTTTGATCCCCCCCAAAATAATTGTCACATGTACAGAGCAGGAGCAAACAGTAAATCTTTCTCAAAGCGCAAGCCTTGATTAGATCAGAAAAGCATACTTGCTTGCATACAGATT
>JBGPGB010000168.1:0-4405 GCA_041483595.1 Nitrosotalea sp. | reverse complement strand
GCTGATTACAATGACTTGATATCATTTCCTGAAATTGAATCTATGTTTAATACTGATCCTGATGAAATACTTCGCGCCTTTAGTGGAGCGATAAAAGATATTCTCAAAGAAAGATTCCCGCAATATGCAGAAAAAATTCGTTATGACATTAGAGCAAGAATTTCAAATTACCCATCCCAACGTAGTCTACGTGAAGTAAATGCAGAGGTTATTGGAAAAGTGATAAGTGTTTCTGGAATGGTTGTAAGGTCTTCGGAAATCAAACCGCTTGCAAAAGAACTAGTGTACTTTTGTCCTGATAATCACAAAACTGTACGAGTTCAGGAAAAGGGTCTGGAATTTAAGGAACCACTCAAATGTGATAATGGAAAGTGTACTCATAGGGATCTTGAGATAAGTCCTGAACAAAGCAAGTTTATTGATTTTCAAATGGTGAGACTACAAGAATTACCGGAGGATTTACCTCCAGGTCAATTACCTCATTATCTAGATGTCACAGTCTTGCAAGACCTAGTTGATAACGCAAGACCGGGAGATCGTGTAATACTAACAGGAATTGTAAGAATTGAACAAGAACACATACCTTCTATGAGAGGGAAGAGTGGTATCTACAGATTGCGAATTCAAGGAAATAATATTGAATTTCATCGCGGACGTGGAAATAAGGCTTCTAGAAGCACTGAAAGAGAGGAGATCTCTCCTGATGAAGAGAGAATAATCAAATCACTTGTCAAAAATCCTGATATTTATGATAGGCTTATAGCTTCATTTGCTCCTCATGTTAGTGGACATGACATAATCAAAGAATCAATCTTATTGTTGATTGTAGGTTCAACTCAAAAGATTCTTGCTGACGGTGCTAAAATTCGTGGTGATATCAATGTCTTTTTGGTAGGTGATCCAGGTACAGCAAAAAGTGAGATGCTAAAATTCTGTGCGAGAATTGCTCCCAGGGGACTCTATACATCTGGAAGAGGTTCAACTGCAGCAGGACTCACAGCAGCAGTTGTGAGGGATAAAATTGGTATAATGATGCTTGAGGCAGGTGCTGTAGTCTTAGGTGATCAAGGGCTTGTTTGTATAGATGAATTTGACAAAATGAAACCAGAAGATAGAAGTGCATTACATGAAACAATGGAACAACAATCAGTAAGTATTGCAAAAGGTGGGATTGTTGCAACATTAAACGCCAGAACTTCAATTTTGGCTGCTGCAAACCCAATGTATGGAAAATATGATCCATTCAAGAACATTACAGAAAACGTTAACCTGCCAGTTCCGCTTTTAACACGTTTTGATCTTATTTTTGTAGTAAGAGATGTTCCATCAAAAGAACGTGATATGAGAATAGCACGACACATATTGAATCTACACAGGGGATCAGGAACTGATACCAAGTCTCTGATTGATGTAGATATTCTTACAAAATACTTGTCATATGCAAAGAGATCTGATCCAAATCTTACCCCTGAGGCAGAGGATAAAATTCTGGATTACTACATGACAATGAGAAATGTAGAATCTGAAGGAATGATCACAGTAACTCCAAGACAACTGGAAGGACTCGTAAGATTGGCCACAGCAAGGGCTAGATTATTGATGAAAACACAAGTTGATGGAGAAGATGCTGAAAGAGCCATTTTCCTCATGCAGAGTATGCTACAAGATGCAGGAGTTGATGTTAATACAGGAAAAGTTGATCTTGGAGTTCTTCAAGGACGTCCTCACAGCGAGGTCTCAAAAATGCAATTATTTATGGACGTAATGAAGTCACTTGAGGGAGATGAAAAGAGACCTGTTGAGGAAAAGACTTTTGTCAAAGAATTGATTAAGACTGGTAAATTTACCGAGGAAGAAGCAAGAAAATACATTAAAAAATTGCAAAGAGAGTCAGCTATCTATGAATCCAAACCTGGTCATTTTAACCGAGTATGAAAATAGATCTGTTAGATATTCCTCCCTTAGCAATTGAATTTCTGCAAAAAAATGGATATGTGAATCTATATCCTCCTCAGGAAAAAACAGTCAAAGCTGGATTACTTGAAGGAAAAAGCATCCTGGTTTCGGCTCCAACGGCAAGTGGTAAGACATTACTTGCAATGCTTGCAATAATAAAACATCTATCTGAAAAAAAAGGTAAGATAGTATATCTTAGTCCTCTAAAGGCACTAGCATCAGAGAAATTTAATGAATTCAAAAAACTCGAGTCTGTTGATTTGGGAAAGAATTTGAAAATCCAGATATCAACAGGTGATTTTGATGTATCTGACAAAAACCTAGGTCAAAATGATATTCTTGTACTTACCAACGAAAAAATGGATTCTATCATAAGACAAGGTGCAGAATGGATAGATGACATAAGTCTTGTAATTGCTGACGAAGTTCATCTGTTAGGAGATGATGATAGAGGCCCTACTCTTGAAATTGTACTCACAAAGCTAAAGTTACTACCACAAAAACCGCAAATACTCGCTCTTAGTGCTACAGTTACTAACGCAGAAGAAATTTCTGATTGGTTGGAGTGTAAACTAGTTCATAGTGAATGGAGACCAGTTCCCTTGTCAGAAGGAGTCTATGATCAAGGTATAGTAACTATGCAAGATAGAAAGAAATTTGAAATTGAGACAAGTATCCGAGGTCCTCCAGTTGACTTGGGATTGGATTCATTAAAAAATGGAGGTCAAGCCATTTTATTTGCTGAAACAAGAGCTCGTTCGATGTCTCTTGCAACAAAGGCCTCAGATGCTGTTTCAAAGACATTAAATAAAGAAGAAAAGGAAACATTGGGAAAAATTTCCCAAAAAATTCTAGATGATAATGAACACACTGAACTTGTTAAAACCTTAGCAGATCTAATTACAAAGGGAGTAGCATTTCATCATGCTGGCCTTAATCAGAACTGCAGAGATATAATTGAATCTGAATTTAGAAACAAAAGGATTAAGATTCTATCATCCACTCCAACATTAGCTGCAGGAGTAAATCTACCAGCAAGAAGAGTGGTCATTGCTAATGTATCTAGATTTGATGCAAAGTTTGGAGCCAACAAACCAATTAGCATACTTGAGTATAAGCAACTATGTGGTCGTGCAGGTAGGCCACAATATGATGAATATGGTGAGGCAATTATTGTTTGCAACTCAAATAGTGAAGAGATTTTTGATTATTATATTAATGGAACTCCGGAACCAATTTCTTCAAAGCTTACGGGAGACAAAGCGTTAAGGATCCATCTTCTCAGCTTTGTATCAACCAATCCTGGTATCAAAGGAGAGGACATAGTAGAATTTTTTTCAAAGACACTTTCCGGTTCTCAAGAAAGAAAGACCACAATAAAATTTCATATTCAGATAGCTTTACGATATCTTGAATCCGAAGACCTTGTAAAACAAAAAGGAAATAGGTTTATTGCAACAGAATTTGGTAAAAAAACTTCTACATTATACATAGATCCTCTAACAGCAGTTCTATTCAGAAAGTCGTTAGAAAAAGTTTCAACAAAAGAACATACTCTTGGTTTGTTGCATTTGATTACAATCTCTGAAGATTTTTTTCCAAAGTTTTCACTACGAAATAAAGATTATGAACTTGTGGGTACTTTGATTGAAAATTATGCTGATCAACTAATTGAAAATATATCAGAATATGATTGTAATCGAAGTCTTCTTGCAATACATGCTTGGATTAACGAATCCAGCGAAATATTTCTCTCTGATAATTTTGGTATAGAATCTGGTGACATGTACAGAATGATAGAAACTGCAGACTGGCTTATCCATGCGCTTTATGAGATTGCAAAACTAGAAAAAAAAGATGAGACCTTGACTGAGATTGATGCTTTGAGGTCAAGAATAACATATGGTATCAAAGAAGAGCTTGTTGATTTGGTACGAATAAAGGGAATTGGAAGGGTCAGAGCCAGGATACTTTTCAAGAATGGCCTAAAAACTTCTGAGAATCTAACTGAAATATCTATTGAAAAACTCGCAAAAATAGACAAGATAGGGCCAGTAATCGCAGAAAACATAAAGACACATCTAAAAAAGATAAGATAATGCTGGATAGGACTATCATAGGAATACTGATCTCAGCAATAGCATTTGTTACCGTTTACGTAATTACTCCTAGTCTGATTAATGTACTCACAAAGAGAAACATGGTTGTAAAAGATTACAACAAAAAGGTCGCAACAATGGTTGCTCGCCCTGGTGGACCATCTATTCTTGCAGGGATTTTGGCTTCTGAATTTACTCTCTATGCATTTTTCCCGTCTAATGAGATATTAGCAATCATGATAACTACTTCGCTTTCATTCCTTGTAGGTTTTGCTGATGATCGGAAAGTACTTGGTGGCTGGTTCAAACCTTTAGCTCTTGCTGCCTCTGCAATACCTATTATTTTATTG
>JBGPGB010000167.1:0-4412 GCA_041483595.1 Nitrosotalea sp. | reverse complement strand
TTTAGCTGTTGGTGCTTCTCTTGCTGATGGTGTTGGTTCTAGTTCTGCTACTTCTACTGGTTCTGGTATTGGATTATCACTAAACGAAGCTGTAGGAGATGTTGGTGGAATTTCAACCTCTTCTGGAATTGGATTATCACTTAATGATTCTGTTGGAGCTTCTATCGCAACATCTACTGGTTCTGGCATTGGATTATCATTAAATGCAACAACTGGTTCTGCTACTGCGGATTCTACTTGTTCTGGCATTGGGTTATCACTAAATGAAACTATAGGAACTTCTATTGGAAACTCAGCAGCTAATATTATAAGTATTTCCTTATTTGATTCGTCTGGTAGTATTGCTGGAAGTTCTACTGCTATTTTTGTTGGGGCTTCTATTAGTTCTTCTATTGGTGTTATTAATGGAGAGGCATTTACTGATGCAGTAGGAATGGGTATTGATTCTTCTATAGGTAGTATTGCTGGAACTTCTACTTCTTCTGGCATTGGATTATCACTTAATGAAACAACTGGTAGTGGTATTGGAAATTCTTCACTGTTAGCTATAGGTAGGTCTATTTTCTCTGTTGACGGCATAGCATTAGCAAGTTCAACTGCTACCGCTTTAAGTGCAGCAAACAATGCTGGTGTTGCTAATGCGGATTCGGATTGTTCTGGTGTGGGATTATCTCTTAATGAGACTGTAGGAAATGTTAATGGAACTTCAACTTCTTCTGGCATCGGTTCTGCTTTAATAATGTCAGTTGGTACTATTTCTGCCGATTCTGTTGTTTTTGGTGTTGGTAATTTAATCAGCAGTTCTGTTGGAATTGCTATCGGAAATTCGGAGGCTAATATTATAAGTGTTTCATTAGCCGAAGCAGTTGGAAACATTTTAGCTGATTCAAATGCTAGTGGAGCAGGTAGTTCATTGAATACTGGTAGTAGTGTTGGAACAATTAATGCTAGTAGTGATGCGGTTGCTATTGGTACTACCACTATAGTTGTTGAGGGTGTTGGAAATGCTGATGCTGATAGTTATGGGCTTGCGGACGGTAGAAGTAGAGCTAGTAGCACTGGTGAGATAATTGATGATTCAACAGCACTTGCCTATGGAATAGCTGTAGCTAGAATACGTGGAGAAGCAACTGGTGAAAGTTTAAGTTCTGCTAATGGACTTGGCATTACTAATTATAATTTTAAATATGAAATTGGAGATGTGGTTTATAGTGTTACTGGTATTCAATGGATTATTGTAAATAGAACATTTAATGTTGGTAAGAGAACTTATTCATGTACGAATAATAATTTTATTGTATATTCTGTATTTGAAGATCAATTATTTACAACTTATAATTCGTCTGGAGTCATTTATAGTCCGACAATAAAAACAATTTCTATATGTAATGATAAAGGTTCTTGTGCCATTGTGGTGCGTGGCACAAATGTCAAAAGAAAACAGAAATTAACTCAATCTTGACAAAAAGTAACTCATTCATATAATATACTAAAGGGTAATTTTATATGAAGAACCTTGTTTCAGTAAATCAATTCAGCGACAAAAAACAAATTTACGATTTTTTCAGTACCGTATCATCCATAGACCTTGGCATTATTCGTCCCCATTTAAGGGGAAAGATAATGGCGACACTATTTTGCGAACCATCTACACGCACCAGATTTTCTTTTGAAACGGCGATGCTTCGTTTACAGGGCGGTATTTTATCAGAATCTAATGCTAAAAACCTTTCAGTTTCTAAAGGTGAAACGCTTGAAGATACGATTAAGACTGTAAGTAATTACGCTGATGTGATTGTTTTGCGGCATTCAGAGAAGGGTGCAAGTCAAAGGGCGTTGAAAGTTTCGACTATTCCTTTGATAAATGCTGGCGATGGTGATGGAGAACACCCAACACAGGCATTATTGGATCTTTTCACAATTCACCAAAACTTTAAATCTTTTGATGGTTTGAAGGTGCTTTTTTGTGGTGATCTACGGCATAGTAGAACAACCAATAGTTTATTAAGTTTATTATCTTTATTTGATGGAGTAGAGGTAATTACGACAAGTCCTCCACAATGCCAACTGTCATATGATGGTGTACGGAACATCACTTTAAAGAATAGCTGGCATGAAAATCTAAAAAGTGCGTTAAAAAAGAAGCCAGACATTGTTTATATGACAAGGCTACAGAAGGAACGCATAATCAGCGCCAATACAATGTTGTCAAGTTGCAAGAAAGTGGAAGACTATTTCAACTGGGATGATTATTGTTTAACACCTGATTTAATTAAGAACTTGAAGGATAATGCAATTGTTATGCATCCTCTTCCAAGAAATGCTGAGATACATGAAAGTATAGATATTGACACAAGGGCGGTGTATTTTAGCCAGCAGATCAAAAATGGATTGAAAATTCGCATGGGATTGCTTTATTCTATATTTTATGATAAGGTGGTGTGGGATGATTGAGGACAAATATGATTCAAGAAAAACGCTCGAAGAATATGGTATTTTTCCATTATCTGGCGAAATAGACGATCAAAATGTTGAAGACGCCATTCGATTCGTTATAGAATCAAATCTAGACGGTTCTCTCGATCATTTAACGCTAATCGTTAACAGTCCTGGTGGTTTCGTCAGTCAAGGTTTTGCTTTGATTGATGTAATGGCCGGAAGTCGAATGCCAATACACACTGTAGGACTAGGCCAAATTTCTTCAATGGGTTTAAGTATTTTTATTGCTGGCAGTCATGGGCATCGTATACTAACACCAAATACATTGATTATGTCCCATCAATGGTCCGGTGAGCGCTGGGGCAAAGAGCATGAGTTAATTGCTCAACAAAAACAAGATGAAATTGTATCTAAGCAAATGATGAAGCATTATGTAAAATGCACTAAGATGAGTGAGAAAGATGTTCGCAAATATTTATTTCCAGCAAATGATGTATTCTTAACGGCGCAAGAGGCCAAGAAACTTAATATTTGCGATATTGTTAAGGAGTTCGGTCAGTGCTTTCCAAAAACAACGAGTGGGTCCAAGAAAACCACAAAGAAATAGAATCAATAGCATATTTCAAGTGGCAAGAAGCAGGCAAGCCAGATAACAAAGATAAATATTTTTGGGAAATGGCAGAAAACGAATTATGGGATAGACAACATCCAGATGAGGTTATAGAGATAACTTATCCACGCAAAGTACGTGGGATGTATGGATGGAATAATAAAATTGTTTGGGATTATGATGGTAGTGTAATTACCGGAGGTTCATATTAACGATTTTTTCATATTAGCAGACGAAGAAGTAAAAAGATCAAGAGAACTACACGGAAATCTCCATAGTGCTCACGAAGGTCTTGGCGTATTAGAAGAAGAATTTTGGGAGTTTAAACTAGAAGTTTTTAAGAAACACACCGACAAAAGAGCAATGTTAGAAGAACTAATTCAAGTTGCTGCTGTCTGTGGTAAAATTGCTCAAGATATAGGGTTACTAGATGAACTTGGCAAAGCTGACCAATAGTGAGTTGCTAGACAGATATCAAAAACTCAGTGGCAAAATCCCTTGTTATCATATTCAAAATAATGAAGATAGAAAATGGCATATAAACTTTATTCGTGGTAAAGACATGAACAGATATCATATTACAAACGAGCAAGACGAAGATACTTTTAATTCCACTGATGACCTTGAAGAAGCTGTCAGCATGGCTAAATCATCACTATCAAACATTGGCGATTTAGCTAATGTTGAAGAAAAAGGTAAAGCAATTAAGCAGTTTACACTTAATAAAAGCGGCTCAATAGAAGAGGTTCCTATAGTGGAAGACTACACAACAACCTGGAAGAAATCTACTAAAATTCAAATTAATAGAGTAAATAAAGTTTTGGAAAAGTTCAACAGTCTTGTAGTCTACTTGAATGATTATCCAGGTATAAGAATTGCTTACATTGAAACTCCTAAGATAACTGTAGGACAACACACTTATGGTCCTATTGTTTTGGATATCTATTTAACTTTTGATTCAGATGGCGCTTGGATTCCAAAGAAGAAGAGAAATGAATTGATGGTTTTGGCTGGATTACTAAGTGAAAAATATGATATACTTGAGTGGAAGATTGGATTTGATAATCATATAAAACTTCCAAGTCATGTTTCTTCAATGTTAACAACAGATAAGGGAGTTGTTCATAGTCCACCAAGAGCAATATTAAAGATGACATTGGCTATTGAAGAACCGCAATACCCAGAGATTAAGTAATGGACATTAAGAATTTAGATCGTTGGGGAAATCGCATAATCAAACTGGACGATGTTCAAGTTGAAATGCTGAAAGTGCTTTATGAGGCTACGATTAGACAAAAAGACTTGGATCGTTTTAATACTGCTGAATTAATGGCATTAATTTGGCTTAGAGATAATGGATATT
>JBGPGB010000166.1:0-4423 GCA_041483595.1 Nitrosotalea sp. | reverse complement strand
CTGATCACCAAGTTAATTGGCTTCTAGAATCTGGTTTAATCTAAGTTCAGTTTAATAAGGATGTATATTTTTTCAAATTATGCTTCTCAAAGATAAGATTTCTATCGTAACTGGAGGGGGGCGTGGTATAGGTAAAGCTATATCTAAAAAATTTTCTGAGGAAGGCTCGTTTGTTGTATTAGCCGCACGCTCTAGTAATGAGATAGATGAAACTCTTGAGGAGATTGAAAAAAATGGGGGATGTGGAATTTCTATTAAAACAGACATTTCAAAAATAAATGATGTTACAAGATTGGTAGATAAAGTTGTAAAAGAATATTCGAAAATAGATATTCTAGTCAATAATGCAGGTATGATAAAACCAATTGGACCAATTCATATGGTCAGTATACAAGAATGGGAGGATCATATCAAAACAAACTTGTTTGGAACATTTTACTGCTTAAAGGAAGTTTTACCTCAGATGATATCAAAAGACTATGGAAAAATCATCAATATGTCTGGAGGCGGGGCTTTTAACGCCATGCCAAATTTTAGCGCATATGGGGCATCAAAGGCAGCAATAGTAAGAATCACTGAAATAGTTGCAGCCGAAGTAAAAGATTACAATATTTCTGTAAATGCAATAGCTCCTGGAGCAATAAGAACCAAAATTACAAACGATATATTGGAAAGTGGCGATATGGCTGGTATTGAACATGAACGGGCAAAAGACGTAATTGAGAAAGGTGGAAGTAGTTTGGATAAAGTGACACAGTTGGCATTATTTTTAGCATCATCTGAATCTGATGGTTTGAGTGGGAAAACTATCAGTGCTAAATGGGATGATCTATCTTTTATCAAGAAAAATATTTCTACAATTCAAAAGTCCGATCAATATACCATGAAGAGAAAGGATTGAAATCACAGGTTAGTTTGATATGACTTTAAAAGTTGGCATTATTGGCTGTGGGCTGATAGGTACAAAAAGGGCTAAAGTTATCAATTCTTCTAGAGAAGCACGGGTTGAAGCCGTTGCAGATATTGATATCAATAAAGCCAAATTATTAGCTGCTCAACTACATTGTGATTTTTTTGATGATTGGAAAAAGATTACAACAAATAAAGACATTGATTGTATAGTAGTAAGCACAACCAATGATAATCTTGCAAAAATAAGTCATGAAGCTGCATTAAATAAAAAACATGTATTTTGTGAAAAACCATTGGGAAAAAACGTAGACGAAGTAAAAATTGCAGTTGATGAAGCAATAAAGCAAAATGTTGTCTTCAAAACTGGTTTTACATTACGATTCCATCCTGGAATTCAAAAAATAAGATCAATAGTAGATGATGGGCTGATAGGTAAAATTCTCTTCATGCGATGTCGATATGGTATAACAGGTAGACCGGGATATGAGAAAGAATGGCGTGCCATGCCAGAGATTTCGGGTGGTGGAGAACTCATTGATCAAGGTATACATGTATTGGATCTTTTCAGATGGTTCCTTGGGGATTTTGAAAGTGTTTGTGGTGCTATTGGATCCCTTTATTGGAAAATGAATGTGGAAGATAACGCTTTTGCCATATTGAAAACCCCGTCAAATCAATTGGCATCATTGCATGTTACTTGGACTCAATGGAATAATATTTTCTCACTTGAAATCTTTGGAAGTGAGGGATATCTGATAATGGAAGGACTAGGAGGTGCGTATGGTACTGAAAAAGTAACACACGGAAAAAAGGCACCTCCTGACAAGTGGCCGCCTGAGGAAAAAATAATGATCTTTGATCATCCTGAAGTAGCTTGGGAAAAAGAATGGGAAGATTTTGTTACTTCCATACAACAGAGACAAACACCTTGTGGCTCTGGCATTGACGGTTTAGAAGCTCTCAAACTAGTCTTTAGAATATATGATTTTTGTAAAAAATAATCATTTATTATTTTCTAATTTCCAACTTAGTGAATTTATCTTTCTTTCAATTCTTCGTAAATGTGAACTTATTAGAGCAAATGCTATTGCATTTGAACCCATAATGGTCAGGACTATTGCAATTTCAACGAGTCCTACACTAAATATTGAATGATTTATCAACCATCTTACTCCAATAATGGACAGAATGATTATTCCAGGAACTATTAGCAATCCTGCAAAAATTGAAAATAACAAAGTTGGATTGTAAGATTTGGCGAACTTGTAGAGGTTTTTAAATACATTGATACCTTCTTTGACAGCAGACATTTTGGTCTCTCCAAGTCTTTGTCTATAGTTTATTGGAACCTGAGTAACTTTGCCTATTTCTCCAGTCTTGGCAGCTAATTCTAACTCGATTTGATATCCCTTTAATTGTAAATCCATATTCCTCAGCAAATCCGTTTTAATCAGATACATTCCAGAACATACATCATCGAGTCTTGCTCCCATAACCAGATTGAAAGTCTTTGTTATCAACGAGTTTCCAAATTGATTGAATTTTGGTATTTCCTTTGATTTCAAATCTCTTGCTCCTATGATCTCGTCAAATGAATTGGCTTTTTCCAAGAATTTTGGAATGTCTGCAGGATCGTAAGTATAATCAGTATCCATTATCAATACATAAGGTGTTTTTACATAATTGAGCGCATCTTTGATAGCTTCAGCTTTTCCTTTACCTTTTTGAATGTGAAATTCAACCTTTTTTTCTAGTGATATTTGTTCAGTTTTATCAGTAGAATGACCATCGATTACAAGTATGTTATCATAACCAAACTGTCGTAATTCATCAATTACCGGACCTATAGCTACTTCTTCATTTAAAGTGGGTAAAATGACAGTTAGGTCTTTTTTGTCTGTCATGTTGATTATGATTATTTTATGACCCGTATTTATTATGTGACATCATAAAATCAAATATTCTCTTTAGTTTTACTCGTTATAAAATTTACTGCATCTAAGAGATCACGTGCAACATAATCAGGATTGATCTTTTTTCTCTTAAACAATTCTGTAACAGCTGCATTTATGTTTCCAATGAATATGCTTTTGCAACCAGCTTTCTTGGCTGCTTCCATATCCCCTATTCCATCCCCGATGAAAAATGAACTAGTAATATCCAAGTCATGTTTTTTGATTGCCATTTTCAATAATCCAATACGTGGCTTTCTACAAGGACATCTTTTTTTATATTCGATTAATTTTGCATTGGGATGATGAAGACAGTAAAATTCATCATCTATTTTTGCTTTTGATCTTTTAAGAATCGTGTGCATTTTTTTCCTAATCGCATCAAATGTCTTTTTATTGTAATATCCTTTAGCCATGCCTGGTTGATTTGAAATAATTATGATTTCATATCCCATTTTTTTTGCTTTGGCTATGGCCTTTGTAACTCCTTTAATGATTTTGAATTGTTGCGGAGTAGATGGTGTGTCTACATAACCATGTTCTTTGATGTATACCATTTCATTGATTACACCGTCTCGATCTACAAAAATCGCCTTGTTTGACAATCTATTTCAATAAACGTTCTCTGATAAAGGAACAAACTAGATGAGTAAGTACCAGATGAAATCCCTCAACTTGTGGGGTAGAGTTTATTGGTACTACAATACACGCATCAGAGACTTCTCTGAGAGCTCCACCATCAAAACCCACAAGGCCTACAACTTTTCCTCCTCGTGATTGTACCATTTTTACAGCTTTCAAAAGATTTTGTGACCATAGTGCTGCTTTATCTTTACCACTTCCTCCATGAACACTAACTGCAACTAGATAGTCTCCATCATCCATGAGATTTTCTAACTGATAAGAATATACATTATCCCAACCCTCATCATTTACTAATGCTGTCATTAGGGGTACATTATCCTCAAGTGATATTGCTCTGAATCGCTTCTTACCTTCTACTGATGTGTATTTGTTAAGATCACAAGCAAAATGAGTTGCTGTAGATGCAGAACCACCATTTCCTATTATGAATATCCTCTTTCCCCTTTCTCTAGCTTCGTCTAAAATCTGAATTGCCTTGTCAATATCTTGCTTTGATATCTTGTTGATTATATCTTTAAGATCATCAAAATATGATTGGATGAAATCAATTGTGCTCATTTCTTCTTCCTTCTAAATTCAGTATTATCTTTGTTCCTTCCATTTCAAAAGGCATTCTTACCTCACTTAAACCAAGTTTGATAAATTCGTTTCTTAATTTCTTTTTCTTCTCACGCAAATTGGTATAAAACATAAAAAAACCTCCTCCTCCAGCACCTATGATCTTTCCACCCAACGCACCAGATTGCTTTGCCAAGTCATAATATCTATCAAAAATATCATTTGAAATTTTTCCAGATGTTTTCTTTTTTTCTATCCAATGATCATCCATTAATCTACCAAATTCATCCAAGTCATCTCTTTCTAAGCATCTTTTTATTTTAAACCCGATTTTCTTTATTGCTGTCAGTGAATCT
>JBGPGB010000165.1:0-4436 GCA_041483595.1 Nitrosotalea sp. | reverse complement strand
CGTTAGAAGATTTGTTCATATCGAATGATTAAGAATTTTGTGACGTTGTAACTCTTCTACGGTTTCAAATTTCTCTTTACAACCGCATAGGGGACAATAGCAAGCCATTATTTCGAAAAGTTATCCATCATACCCTTTTTGTGAGCGTGAAGTAGATGTACTTACCAGTCCACTACAAGGAAAAAAAGTTTGTGTAGTGTCTAAAGTTAATCCGGCTAATCAATCTCAGGTAACTTCAACTAACATGATGGATCAATTCTTTCATGAAAATATTTGTTCTAGCTTGAATGCCACAGGAGTAATTTTGGATTTGAGTTCTCTTGGTGTGGGATTTATTGGATTCTTAGCTGCAATTTATGGTGTATTAAAAAAATCAAAAACAAAAAACGATTTATCAAAAAAAAAACAACATTGTCTTGACCTCAAGATTGGTCTAGTGTAATTTGTTGGAAGATGGACTATTGAATACAATCAGAGAATATACAAGGCTCAAACTACCTAAAGATTGATTCATTTTTCACATCTTACAAATTAGCGGTAGTGAGACATTCCCAAACTTGCAACGGACACAAATCCTACTATCAAACCAATCGCTGAAATTGTTATTCCTATAATTAGGCAATTTTGTGCCATACCTTTGTCTTCTTTTCTCAATACAAAGTACATGATTAATCCTCCAATAATACCGAAAAAAATAGGAATCAAATACCATGCCTTTGATGGATTACATGTTGGTTTATGATCCTCAGATTCCTGTAATTTTTTAACAACTACCTTTCCACATTTTGTGCAAACGTCTGCATTATCTGTTGCTAATTCATTCCCACAGAAATTGCAGAACAACAATTTCAATCATGAGATCTAGTTATTATTTTCTTTGATACTCGGATGTTTTCCTAAAAGAATAATTCAAAGGTCCTACCTACAGGATTTTATATTTTGTTGGTGGTTCCTACAAGTGGCCCTAGTTCATTGTTGTAGATGTCTACTACCAAATTAACATAATTGGTCCCACGCGCATTGTATAATCCACATCCAAGTACGCTATCTGCACCTGAATTATAAGAAGAAAGAGTCATGCGGATGTATTGTTTTTCAGTACAACCAGGGAAGTGTAATTTTAATGCGTCATATTCAGACTTTATGTCATCAACGGCAAAATCAATGTTTAATGTTGGATTGAAGACAGATGTTGCCCACAAAGGAGATGTTGTATATGTAATCAGATTAGGCTTTCCTGTAGACAGCAAAAGTCCTTTGTTCAAAAAGACTTGATAATCACACGTTGGAGTTATCTGTAACAGTCCATATGATCTGCTCTGGGCGCTTGTCCATCCCGAGGGTATTCCACATGGTGTATCAGTAGACACGCTAAATGGATCAAAGAATGATTCATCTTCCTCCACTGCCTTTATCACAAGTGCGTCTGGGAATCCGTATTTGTTTACAGCATCAATTATTAAAGTATCAAACTGATCATATTTTGCAATACCTGTTGTTATGGATGTTATTGGGGATTGGCTGGCGACAGATAATGTCTTTGATACAGAGTCTTTTGGATTATACAAGAAGTCTCCTGTAAAGTGTGCAACTATACCATAATTTCCAGTCTCTTGTGGAGCTGTCAGACCAGAGGTTGCTGTTCCAGTTCCATCAGTAATCATGCTTGCAATTGTAATTGGTGATATTGCTGTAAAAGTTATAGTCTTGCTTGCTATTCTTGTAATAGTTGTAGTATCTTGTAGCATTGTAGTGATTGTAAATAAACCTCCGTGGATTACTGTCGATGGCGTCAGAGTAAGAGATAGCGAGGTTGTGTGCTTTGTTGTGTAGTATTGTTTTATAGCCGAGTCACTTGATTTATGTGTAAAGTCACCGGCAAAGTGAGCCTGAACATGCCATCCGCTATTGCTTGTAGAAGGTGAAGCTCCTGAAACTGTGAATTTACCATTTGATGTTGTTGTTACAGATGAAAGACCAGAAGCGCCATCTGCGTCAAAGGTGATTGCGGCTCCACCAATACCTTTACCAGTTTTAGTGTCAAGTAGTTTGCCTTTTACTGTAATGCTCTTTCCCCATGGTACGTGGTGTATGGAGTCTAGAGTAAGGGTAGATGCGGGGCATGAAATAAGGTTAACTTGGTTTCCAACGGGTATATTTCCAGAATATGCTGCACCACATTGATTGTTGATAGTGCCACCGGAGTTGTTGATGGTACCTCCAGTATTGTTGATAATTCCTGAATTATTAATGGTGCCAAGATTGTCAATTGTTCCACTGTTTACTAGTATTACAGCTTGACCAATTATTAACGAATCAACTTGATTAAGAGTCAAATTTATAATCGTACATGAGATTTGACCCGAGTCCCAAGTTCCGCCTATTGCCTCGCATGCTCCATTAGCATCACCAGATTGTAATTCGTAGGATGTTGCGTGTGCATCTGAAATTACAAATGAAGATAATGTGAAAATTAAAACAGAGAAAACTGAAAGAAATACAAAATTTTTCAAGTTGCCATAGTCAATGGCGTTAGTTATTAAAGCGTGATCTTTTCACATTTGAAAAACATCAGAATAATTTTATCATTTATCGGATTTTTCTAAATGATACGATACCAATTCCTGCTCCTGCAATTATTATATCTGGAATCATCCATAGTGCTGAGCCTTGAACTCCTGCAAGTAATAGAGATGTTGAATCAATGGGAATTCCCATTCTGCCTACTGATACTGGAATACACAATGGTGTAAGTACACTTTCTGGTTGCGGTGTAAATCCAGGATCACAGAGACAGAAACTCGTTGGATCGGTAGGATTATCATGCTGTGAATTATGGTGACACATGAGTGGGGGAGGTGCGTAAGCTGGATGACTGGAACCTACGAACATGGATAAAGATATTGCAAATACTGGACCTAAAATTATTTTATTATTCAACAAAACGCATTCTTGTGAAACTATTTTTTCCATATTTTTTTCATTTTTGAAAATACCTCGGATATACTTTATCTTATTGGATTTTATGTTTCACAATGATAAATAAAATACTACTTGGGATCACCATTGCAGTAGTTTTTGCAATTGGAATTACTAGTGCAGTTAATTTTGCAACTAGCACTTCAGATGCAAAATCATACAAAGTGGAACCAATGCTTGAAACCCCGTCCTCGCTTATGGCCTTTGCCGACAGCAGTTCTAATGGAATCATTTCATTAACTGTGAATCCGGATTATGGGGCTACATCGACATTTGACGTTAACAGTGTAAAATGTAAAACAACTACAAAGAATTTACAAACAACTGTCAAGTGGTGTAAAGCAACAGCAACAATGAGCAAGCCAAAATTTCAGGACTTTGTTACAGCTGCTACAATTCCTACAAATTGGAATGCCTTAGTACAAGCAATCGAAGCAAGCCCAACAGATTTTGACAAGATTCTTGTCAACTATGAGATTGGACTACTAACCCAGGAAATACAGAATTCTCTTAGTACTCAATACCCAGGAATTACCCTTCCATCAGACTACAAACATAAATCAGTAGATATGGAATGGACTGTTCAAAAAAATAAAGGCGTAGAAACATCCGAAACCGAATTATCCATGGAAATAGATTTCTAAATCCATCTTTTTTTATTTTTAATAAACAAGACCAAGATTATTGAAAATAAGTTGTCATTATTCAATGTCTTAATTTTAGTAACTTCTTTAGTCTAAATCATAACCCGCATGAATTGGATCACGATTGTCCCAGAGAAGATTTTTTTCTTAAATATGCTAATATTGCCACAAACAGAGACGCAAATACTTGAACAAATACAAATCCAGGTGATTACTTATCGGGATTGCATGAAAATATTGGAAGAAGTTAAAAACAAAAACCCGTAAAGTATTAGATAATTTAGGAACGAGAAATATCAGTGATCGTTTCACAGACTGGGCATACATATGCAAATGTATACAATTTGGGATTGACGCTATCGAAACAATCGGCTTTTACCCAACAATCTGGACAGTCCATTATTAAGGTGATTACCGGTTTCTTATATTGATTATTTTACCAGATCATAAAATATGTCAAATCTCACTTTTGAAAATACACACTTACACATTTTGGATATCCTATGTGTCTATTACGCTGATCAACGAATTTCTGTCCAATAGGTTACCCAGTTGGAGGCAATCTCATCTTGTGCTGTTTTAAGATTAATTGTACCAGAGCAGACTTGTGCATGGAGATAATTCTCAAGCTTATCCTTGTCAAATGAATTTGGATTTGCGTAGTGCGGTTCAGGCCATAAGTTTTTGATATCAGTGGCGCACCATCTATCTCAAGAGGAATTAAATGATCAAATTCATAATTTCCTGGCGAATCATTATATCCATATGCTACCATTGACTTGAGTTTTAGCGGTTCAGAGTATGATTCCTTTG
>JBGPGB010000164.1:0-4437 GCA_041483595.1 Nitrosotalea sp. | reverse complement strand
AATTCTAAAAGTAGAAAAGCTGAAGTAAATTTTCCTGGGATTGCAATCCTTGAACCTTTTAGATTTTCTAATGAAAGATCTTTTTTTGAAACCACAATTGGACCATACCCCTTTCCAAAACTACCGCCACTTCTTAGTATGGTGTAATCTTTGAGATAAGCACAAGCATGAGCAGAAACTGCAGTTACATCAAGTTCATGCTTCAAAGCTCGTTTGTTTAATGTCTCTATATCCTCTACAACATGTTTTACATTAAAGAGTGGAGAAGTGACTTTACCGCTTAATATTCCATAAAACATGAATGCATCATCTGCATCAGGTGTATGTCCTATTGTAATATCCACGAAGATGATTTTTATGTCTATTATAAAAATCAAGTTCGTGTCCACAATCACTGCTTTTGAAAGCGAAATTAGGATGCAACTTGAATTTCTAGATTGCTTTAGACCTCAAAAGCAACTGTCAATACCCAATCAAAAAAAGATCATATTCTGTGGAACTGGAGACTCTTTTGCAGCAGCGCAACTTGGCGAAGTCTTTTCTGATTTTAAAGTAAAAGCTTTAGATCCTCTTGATATTTCAAAAAACAATAGGCTCTTACACGGACATACTCTATATCTGATATCAATTTCAGGTAATACTCTGTCTAACATAAAATTGGCTAGACGATCAAAACATAATATTGCAATTACTGCAAATGAAAAAAGTAAACTTGCTAAAACTTGTAAGGATCTGATTCATTTAAAATTTAATAATACTGGAATACAGACTGCAGGAAGCATAAGCTTCCTTGCTAGTGCACTGACATGCATTTCACTTGTAACCCAATTTAGAATGCCAAAGTATGTGGAATTATATAAAATGGCTTTTAAAATGGCTAGGAAATCAATTCGAGGTAAGGTCTATGTTTTAGGAAATCTCCAAAGTTTTCCTATTGCAATGTTTTGTGCGGCAAAATTCAACGAGGTTTTAGGTTATGATGCTCATTATGAAAGAATAGAGCAATTTTCTCACATGGGGCTATTTTCGTCAAGAAAAGGTGATACAGTGATAATATTTGAAAAAAAGAATCAACACAATGAAAAACTCATGAGGCAAATAAAAAAATGTGGACTAAATCCAATAAGGATCGATCCACCTACAACTGATCCAATGGGACAAATTATCTTTTTTATTTTTGTTTCAGAATTTCTGGTACTTCATTTGGCAAAAATAAAAAATAAAAAGGATTGCTTTTTTGTAGACGCAAAAAAATTACGAAATGCTAGTTCTTCCATGATCTACTGATTTTTTTTATAATTCTTCTAAACGTTTAATAGCGGCTAGAAAAGGATTTAGCTAAATCATGAAATTCAAAGCTACAGATCAAATTCTAAGCATTATTGGTAACAAGAAGAATATTCGAAACTTTGGAGTTATAGCTCACGTAGACCATGGAAAGACAACTATGAGTGACAGCCTACTTGCTTCAAGTGGAATTATCAGTCCATCGGTTGCAGGTCAAGCACTAGCCCTTGATTCCATGAAACTTGAGCAAGACAGACAAATGACAATTGTACAAGCAAACGTTACCTTACTTTACGAACAAGCTGGCGAAGAATATGTAATCAATATGATAGATACTCCCGGACACATTGACTTTACTGGTCGTGTCACGCGAAGTCTTAGAGCAATAGATGGCGCAGTGGTTGTATCTGATTCTGTTGAGGGTATAATGACCCAGACTGAAACTGTAACTCGCCAAGCTTTAGAAGAAAGAGTAAAACCTGTTCTTTATATTAACAAGATTGATCGTCTCATAAAGGAACTACGATTACCACCAGAGAAGATGCAAGAGTGGTTGCTTGAAATCATAACTAACTTTAATAGATTAATTGACATTTACGCAGAACCCGAATACAAGGAAAAATGGAAAGTAAGCATCCAGGATGGCAGTGTATCGTTTGGTTCTGCAAAGGACAAGTGGGGATTTAACGCTGATGTAATGAAGAAGAAGGGAATTTCGTTCAAGGATATTTACGAAGCATATTCTGAAGGTGGCGATATCAAGAAACTTGCAGAAAAAGCTCCATTATATGACGCAGTACTTGGAATGGTTGTAAAACATCATCCATCTCCTGATGTTGCGCAAAGATATAGAATTCCAAAGATTTGGAAAGGTGATTTAGATTCTGATATTGGTAAAGCACTCCTGAACTGTGACGATAACGGTCCCGCAATAATGATGATAGTAAACATGACAGTAGATCCTGCAGCAGGTCCTGTAGCCATTGGACGCTTATTTTCTGGTAAGCTAAAAGATGGTGATAGGATTCATCTGATTGATACAAAACGAGAAGGAAGAATCCAGTCTGTCAACTTTTTCATGGGTAACCAAAGAGAAATGGTAGGAGAGCTTGCAGCAGGAAACATCCCAGCACTACTTGGATTGGAACATGCAAGAGCGGGTCAGACTCTATCTTCAGTAGCAGGTATACCTGCATTCGAGGGAATCCACTATGTATCAGAACCTGTTGTACAAATTGCGGTAGAGCCAAAACATCCTAAAGATTTACCAAAACTTGTTGAAGCATTAAATCGAATCACAATTGAAGATCCTAACTTGGTTGTAAAAATTAACGAAGAATCAGGTGAGACAGTAATTGCAGGAATGGGAGTACTTCACCTTGAGATTGCAACAGCTCTTATTGCAGATGCCAAGGTGGAAATTGTGACATCACAACCCTTGATCAACTATAGGGAGACAATTCGTGGCTCTGCAGGACCTATAATGTCAAAGTCTCCTAATCGACACAACAAGATATTCATGAAGGTGGAACCCCTTGATGAAAAAATTGCCGAAATGATTAGAAACGGAACACTAAACGAATACAAGGACAAAAAGGAGGTAGCCAAGATATTGAAAGAAGCAGGCTGGGATGGAGATGAAGCAAAACGTGTCATGAGATTTGATATCCGGGGTAATGTGGTAGTAGATGGAACTAAGGGTGTCCAGTTTGTGGGAGAATCCACTGATTCTATATTGTCAGGTTTTGAGGATTCTGTCAAAGAGGGTCCTCTTGCAAGAGAACAAGTAAGAGGCTGCAAGTTTACATTCCATCATTTTGTTCCACACGAGGACCCAGCTCACAGAGGTCTATCACAATTAGGACCTGCTTCAAGAAGGGCCTGTACTGGTGTTATGCTTTTAGCTCAACCTGTATTACTTGAACCAATGCTTGGAATCGAAGTTCGTGTACCACAAGAAATGATAGGTAACGTGGCAGGTGTAATATCTGGCAAAAGAGGCAAGGTACTAAACATGGAACAAAAAGGTGTCATCCATATAATTTCAGGAGAACTTCCAGCATCTGAGACTTTTGATTTATCTGAAATTATGCGTGGACAAACTGCAGGAAGAGCAATGTGGAATACCCACTTTAAGGCATGGACCCCTGTTCCAAACTCTATTCTGACCAAAGTCATTGCTGATATTCGAAAGAGAAAGGGATTAGCACCAGAAGTGCCAACTCCAGACGAATACATCGACAGCGAGTAAAAAAGGAAAGCCCCCCGCTCACGCACAAAAACGGTGCACTAACTAGCGTTATGACGTCAGTGTGATTTGTTGGAAATTGTTTAAGATCAATACCAACGTAATGACTGTGTGAAAAAATTAAAGGTAGTCGGAATTTCGTTCTTACTTGCTGGAGCAGTTTCATTTGTTTGGTCTATTGTAGTCTACATTGATTATCTAAATTGGCTTGAAATGATACGTGAAAAATGTAGCAATGCACCATGCATGACACCAATAAACACGAGTATGGATGAAGTAAATCTCGGAATAATAATTGGATCAATTTTGAGTGCCATAGGAATAACTCTGCTAGTAATTAATAGAAAAAAATGACCCTCAAAGGTAAACAGAATCATTACAACGTCAAATTCCTAGGGGTTATGGCTTTTCTAGTAGTTGCAGTTGTAGGGTTGGGAGAAATGGAGTGTAGATGTATGCAAAGAAATTTCTTTTACATCATGGGAAGAAAAAGATGGTGCTGAAAATATAATGAATAATATTCGAAGAATGAAAAATATATTTTTATTCGCATCTTTTTGGTCTTCAACTATTATTTATCATGATCCTTCCACTTTTGGAAATTACAATAATTCTATTGTTGATTGGATTTGCACGGCATTGCATACTTACTAACTTAACTAGCACTTGTACACCATATTGCATAATGAAAGAACCTAAATTACCAAAATTTTCTTGGGGAAAGACTTTTGAACATAATTCGGGACACACCAAGAACGAATGGGGAGGCAATGAGGAAAAATCTAACATCAAGTTCATTGTTGCATATACCGTTAAAGGAGATTTGGAAAAAGTTAAAACTCATGGGTTTTTGACATCATTTACTAACGAAAACTGAAGATAATTAGATTATTAATATCGTT
>JBGPGB010000163.1:0-4480 GCA_041483595.1 Nitrosotalea sp. | reverse complement strand
TTTTCTAAAACACCATTAGAAGACTTGCTTGTAGAAAGATCTGCAACTTTATTCCATTGAATCACGCTTGAGTTTTAACGTGCTTATGATGTCTTGTTCTTTTAGTATTGAAATGCCTGTTATGCCGCCCATTATCTGAATCATGACATTCCAGTCATAAGTCTCTAGAGATACCTTATTTGGAATTATGCCTGCAACTGAATCTATTAATTCCTTGGATGGTATCTCTGAGCCTCTTTTTTCAATTGTAATTCTGTACGTATCTGTATCTTTCATGACTTTGATTTGGTTCTTTACACTTTCTACTATATTTTCAAGAGTGGATAAAGTGGTTTGATTAATAGGGATAAATCTATGGCAATATCTCATTCTCCAAGGTTCATCAAGAATTATCTTTTTGATCTCACTGATGGCAACAAATGGATCAATCGTAGTATCTGCCCAAATTATCCCTGAGAAACTTGATTTTCCTATTCTGGGAGAATCATCTCCAAGTTTCTGAATAATTTCAGAAATTTCATCACAAGCTTCCTCCTCAAGATGTCTACTACAAGTTGCCATCAAATTCAAACTAAAGACTCCAATTTTATTTTGCCCTTTCTTACTATTTTTAATTCATTATCTACGACCTCTACTATGGTGGATTCTCCAGAATCGGAAATTTTTCCTCCATCTAGTAATATATCATAGCCTGAGAATTCACTTGTTATTTTTTTTGAATCATCAAATGGGGATTGCC
The DNA here is from genome assembly GCA_041483595.1 of Nitrosotalea sp. Lineage (GTDB taxonomy): Archaea > Thermoproteota > Nitrososphaeria > Nitrososphaerales > Nitrosopumilaceae > Nitrosotalea. The sequence continues at coordinate 3,741 of JBGPGB010000163.1, read as the reverse complement.
CTGAAAAATTTGCGCTAGTACCTGTAAGTAACTTACAACCTTTTAGAAGAGTAAGTAAACAGGGATGATTTGGAACTCTTACTGCAATCTTGCCTTTGAGACCAAGAGATTTTTCAATTTTTTTGTCTTTAACTTTGAGAATTAATGTAATTGGACCAGGCCAAAATTTATCTGCTAGTTTTTCTGAGATCTTATCAAAAAACGCAATATTTTGAATCTCTTTTTTTGAGTATGCTAAGACTGGAATCATCTTCATTTTCTCTCTTCCTTTTACCTTGTATATCTTGTTGACCGCATCCCGATTATATGGGTCACACCCTATTCCATAAACGGTATCAGTAGGAAACACCACAACCCCCCCTTTTCTTATAGTCTCATAGACTACTCTGATCCCATTCTCATCACACGGCACAATCATGAGTTTTTCAGTTTTTAATAGTAAATTATCTCTTGTTGTGAAAATGATATAAGATTGATACACGTGTTACATGACATGGATGAAATATCACCCTGTCAATGTCCGCCAGGTGGAGAAACCTACGTAAATGAAGATGGGATGCCAATCTGTGTTTCATGTGGTGGCTGGATAGGACCAATCAGCTAATTTGGTGATAACGATGCTAAGACTATGTAAGTCTTTTATAGGAAAATATTTTGTGTGAGTGATATGTCAGACGATTTTGGGAATGATTTTGAAGATGAATTCGAAGATGAAATTGAAGATGATGTAGAGGACGAAAATGAAGAGGTTGTTGATGAGAGTAAGTTAGATTCTCAGTCCAAATGAATCTGCGAACTCTCTGAATCCGCGATATGCCTGAAGGAACTCTCTTCCCCTTTCACTAATCCTATACTTGCAAGCTCTCTCAGAACTAGTCTGTTCAAGAAGACCCTGTGAAACAAGCGTTTCTAAAATTTTTGAAAGTCTTGCGTATGAAACATTTGCTCTTCGGATTAGATATGTTACACTAGCTCCTGATTCATCAGGTATCTCATCCCTTGTAGTGGAGAGAATGTCTCCAATTATACTCATATGTGTTCTATAAATTATTGCCAAATCTTACTCCTCTCAAAGGAACCTGAGAAATTGGAACAAAGAGTGCTCCTAATCCGGCTATTTTTGTAGAAACTGAAATGAAATACAATACCGATTTTGGAAATATAATTGAATACCACCCTAAAAATTCGCCTAATGCCAATAATCCTAGACCGGCAGCTACGAAAATAGCACTTCTTTTTCTATTTTCCATATATGACAATATTGTTTCAATTGTCCCATATACCAATAGGATAAAAGAAATTGACCTTATAATATGCTCAATTGAATTGCCGGGTATTATGAAAAGAGGTACTGCAATGGATTTGAAGTATCTAGATTTTGGAAAAAATGATTTTATTCCATGAGAAAATGCTATGAAAAAATACCCGACAGTTTGAATTCCGATGCCTAGAGTCTGAATCCAAGTGTCTATTTTGGCATAACCTAAGACAAAGGATTCAATCATGATTCCAAATCCAACAACTCCGAATCCGATGCTAATTGAAAAAAACGCAATATTCAATCTAAAGAGTGTAGGGCTCCCAGTATTTTTGAATCCAATATATGAAAAGATTCCTAAGATTAGTCCAACTACAAAGCCTAAAAAATTAAGGGCCGATTCAAGAACAAATTCCAACTATGTATGATGTCTTCTGAAATTACATAAGGCTTGTAGTGGAATTTTTTCTACCAATCATCAAGAGTTCCGGATGTTGTGCCACCAGTTTCAGTAGCATAGTCCCCCAAAATATCAGAATATCTTGCATCCTTGTAAGCAATGAATTTTACATATTCACCATATGACATATCAAGTGAACAGTGTGAACATTTGACATGTGAAAAATCATCTCCCAATTCTGCTATTTTGTCACACTTGGGACATTTTATTTTCATAAGTTATATTGTCTCTAAGACCTATTATCTCTTCTTAAAGAATTAAATTGCTATATTCTGTTAGTTAGCTATGGTTAGAAACTGTACAAAATGTAAAAAGGAAATTCCAGACGGTGTTGAACTTGATCCTTTTGCTTCGGCGTACCCATGTTGCAATGAATGTTGGACCGAATGGAAGCAATACCGGATAATGGTCATGAATGAAATGAAATTAGATATGTCAATGCCAGATCATAGAAAGGTAGTAAAGAAATATGAAAAAGTGTTTGTAGGTGTTATGACCCCTGAGGGAGATATTGTCAATTTTGCTGACGAAAATCAAAGAAAGCCAGAAAAGCCCCTTTAGATCCCAATCTCATTTTTTGCTCTTTCTGGAATTATCAGGTATAATTTCTTTCTATTTCTCTCATCCAACGATCTGACTATTTCCTTAAGGGATGCTGAAATAATAGATTTTTTATCCTCAGAAAGCGACATATAGATTTCAAAAATTCCATCTAGGTTGAAAGCAATTATCTTTTCTGGATGGCTTGTGATCTCGTTGATGTAATTGAAAAACATGATTTTTCTTTGTTCTTCAGATAAGTTACAAAGAATTTCGAGCCAAGTCTTAAACAAGGTAGAAAATTTATCAAATTGTATTGTGGGACCTGCCTGTAATGCATTATCTATGATCTCTTTTTTGTCATCTTGGTTCATTGAAAAAAACTCTAACAATCTCTTATGTAATATTGGCTTTCTTAGGAATTCCGGAAGGCCTGCTAAATTTACTATGATGTTTCCAGCATGATATGGAGAGGACATATAAGTTTGAGATTTTATCTCTCTTCTAAAATCGTATTGTTAAGATTTGGCTTAAATATCTCCGATTATGCTCTCACTGTATGCCTTCTACAGTTATCGTTGGTGGTTTCTATGGTGATGAGGGAAAAGGAAAGATCGTTTCTTACCTTGCTATGAAAGATAACCCAACAGTAGCTGTGCGAGGTGGAGTGGGACCGAATGCAGGTCACACCATTGAATATGGAAATAAAAAATACAAGGTTAGGATGCTACCAAGTGCTTTTTTGAATCCTAATACCCGGTTACTTATAGGACCTGGGGTAGTAATAAGTCCTGAAGTGCTTCTAAAAGAAATAGAAGAGTTTGGTACTCATGATAGATCATTTGTAGATTTTCAATGTGGTATAATTGAAGAGTCGCATAGAACAACAGACTCTGGTGGAAGATTAAAACAGTCTATAGGTAGCACAGGAACTGGTACGGGACCAGCTAATGCTGATAGAGCAATGCGTACGCTAAAGCTTGCAAGAGATATTGAATCTCTTACCCTGTATCTTGACGATGTTCCTAATCAAGTAAATTTTGCGCTCGATAGAAAAGAAAATGTAATCGTGGAAGGAACACAAGGTACATACCTTTCATTATGGCACGGAACATATCCATATGTAACATCCAAAGATGTTACCGCATCCGCAATATGTGCCGATGTGGGACTTGGACCCAAGAGAGTTGATGAGGTACTTGTTGTTTTCAAATCATTTGTTACTAGAGTTGGAGAAGGTCCACTGAAGAATGAAATTGCTCCAGAAAAGGCAGTAGCAAAAGGATGGCAAGAAGTAGGAACAGTTACTGGGCGACAAAGACGGGCAGCTGAATTTGATTTTGACCTTGCAAAAAGATCAATTATGCTAAATAGTGCAACTCAATTGGGGATTACTAAACTTGATGTGGTTTTTCCTGAATGTGCACATATGCAGTCATTTTCAGATTTGAGTTCTCCTGCCAAATATTTTATTAAAAATATT
>JBGPGB010000162.1:0-4528 GCA_041483595.1 Nitrosotalea sp. | reverse complement strand
TTATTCCATGGCACTAAATTACTGCTTGACTTCATGTACTTGTCAAATGATGCTATTCTATAACACATTCGGTTGATCTATTAGGTATTCTTTAGAACAAATCTTCCAACCTATCTTTTTTTACTAAACATCTTAAGTTCATACAAGTTTAGAAATTGTCATGAGTAAAACATCAAACAAAGCTAAAAAAAGAAAAAAAGAACAAGATAATGCTAAATCCAGAAAGTAGTTAAAGGAGGCAGGAGATGGTAACAAATCAATTGCTGATATGGGTACAATTGTACAATTAATATTCCAGAATATTGGAAAATCATCCCCCCTGATTTCAAAAATTTCTTATTCATTAAAAAACAGAAATCAGAATTGTATTGACGTTACATTATTTCAAGATAAATACAGGTTATAATATTACAATAGACATGGCAAATCTAAAAGTATCTGCAATTGGCTTCTTATTCTTAGGAATATCAATTATTCTCATTATTATAGCCTTTGAAAATGATTTAGATTATTCAACGATGATGGCATATGGTACTGCCGGTGGTGTATTTCTTGTCATAGCACTTGTCATGATGATGGTCGGTGCTAACTTGAATAGTGAAAGGTCTAAAACCATCATCTAAAAAAATACTCTAACGTAGATAGATTTGATGGATCTAAAAATAGGCTGCACTGGATGGAGTTATCAAGGTTGGGTAGGTCCATTTTATCCAAAAACTATGGATAGTGCAGATTATCTCAAGCACTATTCATCTGCATTTGATGTTACTGAAGTAAATTCCACATTTTACAGAATCCCATCACAGTCTATGACAAAGAAATGGTTTTCTGATACACCTGAGAAATTTATTTTTACTGCCAAACTTCCAAAAATAATCACTCATGAAGGCAGGCTCAAGCCTGGACCATATCTTGATCAATTCTTACAATCCATTAAACCTCTAGAAAAGAAAATATCTGTACTTGTGATCCAGCTACCACCATCATTATCATTTTCCGAAGCCAAACCAAATCTAGAAAAAATGGTAAACCATCTACCAAAAAATTATAGGTATGCGGTAGAAGGCAGACATAAAACTTGGTTTACTGATGAGGTCTACAAATTCTTGTCTGAAAAAGAACTTTGTCTTGTATGGAATGACATTGAAGGTGTAGATAATCCCGCTCCCATTACAACTGATTTTGTATATCTTAGGTTAATTGGAGACAGAAGTATACCTGATGCTGAATTTGGTAAAATCCACAAGGATAGAACAGAACTAATACAAAAATGGGCAGACAAACTTGATTCTATAAAAAATCAAGTCTCATTTGGTATAGTGATGGCAAACAACCATTTTGAGGGGTTTGCTCCTGTTACTGCAAACAAACTGAGAGTTTTGATGGGCTTACAGTCTGTAATTTGGAAGGATGCAAAGCAGCGATCGCTGTCTGATTTTTCAAATTGACCTCAAACATTTTATAGCTGTTACCGTAAAATACGGTACTAGATTGAAAACTATGCAATATTTTTGTTCAAAATGTAATACTATACTAAGAGAGCTGCAGCAAGACCTGACAAAATATCATTCAATCGAATCATGTCCAGAATGTGGCACATTCCTGTCTGAAAGCTTGGGCAAAAGACCAGTTACTAGCAGAATGGTAAAACCAGTATTATTCCAACAAGCTTCTACCATTCCAAAGATGACATTTGATATATCAAAGATTGATGATGTAATACAATTTCTAAGAACAGACCAACGAGTTGCAATTGTAGGATCTAGTTCTCAAAAACTAATCGAGAGGTTATGTGTCAGAGCCCAGTTGTCAAAAAGATATGGTGGTCTTGATTCAAGTGTAATACTAGTTGATGGTGCAAACAGTTCAGAGCCATATCTTGGCATAAGCCTTGCAAGACAATATGGAATGCCAGTTGAAGATGTTCTGTCAAAGATAATTACAGCAAGAGCATTTACCATACATCAGCTTGCAAATCTAATCATTAACGAATTACCAAAAATAATACAAAAATATAATTCAAAATTTGTTGTCATATCAGATATTCTTGGGCTGTTCTCTGATCCACATATTGACTCAAGAGACGCTCAAACTATATTACATGAAATTGTAAAATCAATTTCAAGTCTATCAGAATGTCTTGTAGTGGTATCCATATCAAGACAAACTAAATTCGATTACATCATAAATGATATGTGCGATAGAATCATAAGAATATCAAAGAAAGACAACAGAATTTGTTTTACAATTGATGGCAAGGAACCTGTGTTTGCCAAAGAATCAGAGTTGGAAGTTGTTGTAAGGTGATGTTATGGGAAGAACAATTCCGTCCTTTAGAATAGCTCTAGTGCATGAAGAGATGCAATGGAGAATATTTAGAAACTCACTTGACAAGTCATACAAAAAGTCATTTGACAGGCTATTTGCAATATCAAGACTCTACATTTCTGCCAGTATGATGTCTGCCATGCCTGTCAGGATTTATCCAATAATGATGAGTATGATATTTCATCACTACAAACAGATTACTCTTGCAAGTGAGAAAAAATGACCCTATCTCCAAAAGATGACACTTTATCAAAAGAGATCCAGTCATGGAATTGCTTTGCAGACGGCTTGCGAGAACAAGACCGCAAACTATTCAAAAAGATGCTCTCAGAATGTTACAAGCATAGTAGAGCAATAAACACCAAGGGTGAACTCTTTCCTACAGAATCATTGTTGATGTCGCTTATCTTGTCACAGCAACAGTTAATCGAATTTTTACTAGCAAGTAAATGACTCATGGATGGCTATTTGACTCCTATTCCAAAGGAGACAAGATTGTTTCATGGATTAAAAACAAAAATGAAATAACAAAAATAGAGGATAGCTGGACTGCATCAATCTATGCAGCATGTGATGACAAGACAGAACTTGAAATGCTAGCGCAAAATCCCAAAGTTCTACCATACATCAATGATGTACAGATAGTAGAAAAATTTGAGAAAGTAACTGACCAGTCAAAATCATCGGTTTTGCAATTAACACTAAAAGATTCTTCTTATGCCGTACAGCTTGGAAAAATAATTGAATCAATATTCAAGTTTGGACAGGTAAGACTGTACAATGTTGATGTGATGCCTTCTCAGAGCTATTTCTATGAAAATGAAATCTTTCCATTTGGCAAATGTATCAAAGACAAGAAATGGGTTTTAGATGATGATATACTAGCAACGGATTATGAACTTCCAGATTTTAAATTCTGTAACATAAAGATAAATCCAAAAAAAGTGGGCAAGATTCCAAGATTTACTGATAAAATAGGTTCCGTTACTGTTAACGAAATTAAACTTGAATCAAGTGATGAAGCAGAACTCATACTAGAATTTGTCAAAACCATTTCAAACCAAGATCCTGATTATATCATTACAAGAGGTGGAGACACTTTTGATTTCCCATATCTTGTACATAGGGCAGAGCAAAACAATGTCTCAGAGAGTCTAATTCTAGGCAGAGAGACAACGCAACTCTCCAGTCCAAAAAGAAGAGGTGTCTCTTATTTTTCATATGGAAGAATCTACTACAAGCCAACTGCAATAACGCTTTTTGGCAGGCTGCACATCGATACAAAAAGCTGTTTCATTTACGATGAAAAAGACGACTTGCATGGACTGTATGAGCTTGCAAGGGTTTGCAGATTACCTCTTCAGACAGCATCTAGGGCATCCATAGGAAAATGCATGAGTTCTCTCCAGTTTTACAATGCAACAAAGCGTGGACTGTTGATTCCATGGAAGCCAACATTGGCTGAAGCGTTCAAGACAAGAAAAGAATTGTTGATTGGGGACAGGGGCGGATTGATATTTGAGCCAGAGATTGGAGTTTTTGAAAATGTTGCAGAGCTTGATTTTGTCTCAATGTATGGGACAATAATGCAAAAAAAGAACATCTCTGCGGAAACTATATTGTGTACATGTTGCCCTGATTCTGAGAATAGAGTTCCAGATCTTGGCTATAACATTTGTAAAAAATTAGGAATTGTTCCACAATCACTTGAAATCTTGCTTACAAAAAGAAGACTGTACAGTGAACTTTTAGCAAGAGAGACAGATAGTGAGAAGAAAAAGATCTATGATGCTCGCAAATCTGCACTAAAATGGATTCTTGTAACATCGTTTGGGTATCTTGGTTTTAACAATGCCAAGTTTGGTAGAATTGATGCTCATATGGCAGTCTGTGCATTTGCAAGACAATTGTTATTGCAGGCAGTAAGAATTTCAGAAAGACAGGGATTTAGAATACTCCATGGTATAGTTGATTCACTCTGGCTCTACAAAAAAGACTCTACAAAAGAAGAATGTGATAATCTCCGCAAAACAATAGAGCATGAGACTGGTTTTTCACTATCACTTGACATTTACAAGTGGATTGTATTTATGTCATCAAAAAATGATAAGACATTACCTGTTGCAAATAGATACTTTGGCTCATTTGAGAGTGGAAAATTAAAGGTGCGAGGAATAGAACTTAGAAGACATGACACTCC
>JBGPGB010000161.1:0-4531 GCA_041483595.1 Nitrosotalea sp. | reverse complement strand
GTTTGAATCAATGCATCCGAGATTCGCTATTGTCAATATGTATAGAAGAATGTGTGGAAGGGAAAATATTCCATTTAAGAAGAATCTTTTGGTCGACAACATCTCAATTATTTTAGAAAAACCATATGACGATGCAAGAACTAAATATAACTAATAATGGAGGAGAAAATGTGTCTGTAAGTGATGAATCTTGTAATCATGAAGTAGTATACTTCGGAGTGACAAATATAAATTATGAAAAAAGAACTATAGGATCAGTTGATACATGGCGCTGTGTAAAATGCAAGAAAATTTTCTGTGAAGAAAAGCAGCTTGGTATTGAAAGTATAGTGGATTATGTGGGAATGCCAAAAATATATCCAGATCAAAAATGGGCTGTGCTATTATGCAATCTTAAAAAACACAAGGAGAAATGGAAGCTAGTTAAGATAAAACAGAACGATGAAATTCAACATGAATGTGTTGATGAAAAAATAATAAAACTCCGAGTAAAGGACTTTAAAATTGAAGATGATAAACATTGGAACTTTCTTATTGAAAATTCGATTAATAAGGCAATAGAGATCTAATCTTTACATGGACATTCAAATTCATATAAATAATGTTCGTGGAAGTCAAGTTGCTGCCAAAATAACTGGCACTTTTACTGTTGATGGTCACCAATTCAAGTTTCAGGCCATAGCTTTTGGCAGAATTGGGGGACATAATGTTGGTGCCAAGATATCAAAAACTGTTGAGAAGGAACTTGTAAAACTTGGCTACGCTGAAGACGAAGTGATAAACGAACTGCAGCAAAGACTTGTTCGTGGAGATATCACTCTTCCAGAAGGGCTAAAAAAAGATTCCTTTGCAGACGGCTAGAACTGTGCTTCTTCAAATGCCTTGGAACATAAGCAACCACGTTGTTGTGGTATTAGGTCAAAAAGTAGAGACAGTATGTTCTTTGTAGTGCCAACATTCTTTGATAGCGTCTCCAAAACCTCTTTTGCAGTAACGGGTTTTTGAGACCATACATCATAATCAGTTATTGTTGAAATTGATACATAACACATCTGAGCTTCTCTTGCAAGTTGACACTCTGGAACTAGAGTCATTCCAATGATGTCAGCTCCTATGACATTTTTGTAGAACTTTGATTCAGCTCTTGTTGAAAACCTAGGTCCTTCAATGCAAATGTATGTAGCATCTTTATGGATCTTAATATTCATTTTTTTTGCTACATCTAAGACAACATTTTGAAGCTCAGGACAAAATGGATCAGCTACTGATATGTGAACCACTTTACCGTCTTCAAAAAGTGTATGCTTTCTTGATTTTGTAAAATCTATGAATTGTGATGGCAGTACAACATTTCCAGGTTTTAATTCCTCTTTTAGACTTCCAACTGCAGATGGCGCTATAATTCTTTTAATTCCCATTTCTTTGAATGCCCAAATGTTTGCTCTGAAATTTATTAGATGAGGAGGAATCGTATGTTTTTTACCGTGTCTTGGCATGAATGCAACTTTCCTTCCCTTGTAAATTCCAACTGTTATGGAATCAGAAGTATTACCAAATGGTGTGTCTACAATGATCTCCCTGCTTTCAGTAAGTAAACCAGAATCATATATTCCAGTTCCACCAAAAATACCTATCTCTGCCTGTTCTATCAATATTTCACCAACGCGTTGTATTTGTAATCCTTGATTACCTTTGATCCTTTTAGATCAGTTAATTCTATAATAAAAGCAAAACCTGATACTTTACCACCAATCTTCTCAACTAGTTTTGCGGCAGCTTTTGCTGTACCACCAGTTGCAAGCAAATCATCACAGATGTATGCCTTCTGACCTTTCTTTATGGCATCAGATTGGATCTCCATTGTGGCAGTACCATATTCAATATTGTATGATACCTTGTGAGTTGCACCTGGTAGTTTTCCTTGTTTTCTAATCATTATCATTCCTCTATTATATCTGAGAGCTAACGCACAAGCTAGAGGAAAACCTCTTGACTCTATTCCTACAAAAACATCTACATCGTTTGGATGTATTATTTTTGTAAATTCTTCTACCACTAGTGATAATGCAGCTGGATCTCTTAACAGAGGACTAATATCTCTAAATAAAATTCCTTTTTTTGGGAAGTCTGGTATCTCTACTATTTTGTCTTTTAGATTCACAAAACGTTCACAAGTAGTGCATATAAAAAATATTACTAAATTGAATCTTTATTGGATTCTTACACTTATAGTCGCTGTACCTGTAATGGATGAAGCTTCAATTGTGTAGATTCCAGGGTTGACATTAGGCGTAATCTTCCAATACGTACTATATTCCCCTCTATTAGTTGCTGAAGTTGGTAAGGTATCAACAAGGGTGTTATTGTTACCAATTTTGATTTTTACAGATGAGGTAATACCCGCATCAGTTCCGAAGATTTTGATGGTGTCTCCTCGCGTATAAATACCAGAAGATCTGTCTAGACTAACCGTAATCCCTTGCTTGGTTGATTTTACCGTTAAGTTTGTAGCTACATGGTTCACGCCACTAACACCTTCAAGTTTCCATAATCCAGGGGTTGCAACAGATGGGATCTTGAAATCAAATGACGAAAAGTGACCTGTTTTATCTGAAAATACGTTTAATGATTTGCTAACTACTCCATTTGGATCAGTCAAGTAAATCTGAAGAAGTGTATTCGAATTAGCTGTTCCAATGATTATAATATTATCTCCTGGTAAGTAGACATCCTTTATGATTTTAAGTGTAATTTTTCCAGAACTCAAGGAAAGACCTACTGCAAAATCCCTTTGGACTTTTTGTTCTGCATGAGTGACCACTGCTGAATAAATTCCTGGTGTATAAGCGGTCAAATTAAAAGAATAGGTAGATTGTCCATCTGGGCCGAGATTAATGAGATCTGCAAACTTTTGTTTACTAGATGGGTCTACGATGACAAGGTTAAGAGTTGATGATGAAGGACCTGTAACAGTAATTACGGGTTTTTCGCTGGTTAAATAACTGAGTTTATCTAATTTGACTGTTATGGGAGGAGATGGGTCTTCTCCTACTCCAAAGTAAAGTAATGTTTCATCATTTCCTTGTGTTATAGTTATTGTATAAGTTCCTTTTATGGTTGAAGCTTCCAATTTGTATGATGCTGAGACTGAACCGTTAGATGTAACATTTGTATCCTTTGAATAAATTTGATGACCTGAAGGGTCTTCAATGGCAAAATTTACAATCTGGTTTGAAATTGAGGTGCCATTTATAAATAAAGTCTGTCCTGGTTCATACCTTTGTGCAGATGTCAAAACTGAAACAGAATGAATTGTTACAATACTAAATTTTTTAGAAAGTTGACTTTTTCCATCAGAAACCATGACTGTATATTCTCCAAAGGCAATATCGCTTGGTATAGTGCGATTTATTGAGTAATTTCCATTTTTATCTGAATGTTCAGTTGCAGTTGTTATTGGATTTCCGTCTGGATCAAAGAGGGAAAAAGTCAAAGTGCTTCCAGGAGTTGCAGTACCGGAAATCGTCTTATTTTCCCCTCTATGGAATATTGGATCAATATTTAATGTTAGAGATACATTCTGAATTAATTCGTGACTTTGCTGTCTTACTTTGATATTTGTTGAAAATGATTTTTGGTTTCCCTGTTGGTCCTTTATTACAAAGTTAACACTTCCAGACTGTGCAGCATCAGGTATGGTAAAAGTTGTTACAAAGTTTCCTTTTTGATCAGATGTCAGTGAACCAATCTTATCGGTAGCTATATACAAATCTAGATTAGCCAATGCAGAAAAACTTAGGCCAACCACACGAATATGAGAACCTTGAGCAGGAGTTGAGGGAATTATTCTAAATGTGGATGTATCTAATACTCCTCGTATTGTTTGTGGTGTTTGAGTACCACCAGGTGTTTGAGTACCACCAGGTGTTTGAGTACCACCAGGTGTTTGAGTACCAATATTTCCTGATCCTATCTGTATATTGTTTTTATCTAATGCCTTCCAAGCCAAGGTTGGTGTTTGCTGATCTGTTTTTATTTCAAAAGTAACAGTTTTTCCAGGCTTTAGTGGATTTATTGCACTAAATATAAGAGTAGTTGGTAATGTCTTCATACCCGTCCAACCGTTTTCAAGATTGTATGATTTGAAAATTCCTCCCTTTATCTGTAAATTGAATGAGGCCATTTCTAGAGTGTTATCAGCACTGTTGCTAACAGAAAGTGTAGTTATTCCTCCAGAATTTGTTGAAGTTACGGTTACAAATGAAGATGATGCCTCAATCTGTTGTACTCCATATGTTGCAAATATACTACAAACAAGTAGAGCAAGAAGAATAACAGATTTTAATAACACTTTACTCACAAACTAAAAAACACTCTCTCAATTAAATCTTAATAAGAAATTATACTTTTACATCTTAAATTTTTAAGCGATTTATGAGTAAAGTACAAATGCCTGATATTTTTTGTTTCATCTACTAGATGCTGTAGATATCTGTGATCCCATGTTTTGGTTCTGTCTGACTCTCTCAGC
>JBGPGB010000160.1:0-4544 GCA_041483595.1 Nitrosotalea sp. | reverse complement strand
GTTTTGCTAAATTATGTTGATAATCCCTATTCTCTATACTTGATTTTTTTATATATCGATGCTCCACAAAGTTATCACTCAAGTATATTCACATTTGGCAATCTTGGGTAAAAAGCTTGTTTAAAATTAATAGCTAAGCTTTGCTTACTTTCGGTTTCACTTTAGATTTGTAATGTTATATTGAAGTGCGGTCCAGTTTATCCATGAATAAGCCATTTGACCGTCCAACATGGGATGAATATTTTATGCTTCAGGCAGAGCTTGCAAAATTGCGATCTAATTGCATTACAAGACATGTCGGTGCAGTAATAGTTCGAGATAACAGGCAGATTGCCACAGGATATAATGGTACACCCCCTGGAGTTAAGAATTGTTTTGAGGGAGGCTGTAAAAGGTGTCAGCTTCGAATGGAGGGTAAGATTGCATCAGGCGAAGGACTAGACAGATGCATATGTAATCATGCAGAGGCCAATGCCATAATGCACTGTGCCATTTTAGGGGTAGGTTCTGGAACAAAAGACTCCACATTGTATACCACATTTGTAACATGTTTAGAGTGTAGTAAGATGGCAATAACTATAGGAATTAAAAGAATAGTGTGTCTTGGAAGCTATCCTGAAACAGATTATGAATTATTACACGAAGCTGGATTAGATGTTGTAGTTTTAGATAAAAATAGGATTAATCATTGGATCAAGGTATTGCTTGAAGAACCCAATGTCAATCTCACACCAAAGTGATTATCTAATGTCAAATGCTGTAGAAGAAGTAACAACCACTATGCCACCTGCACTACTGGTCTCGGCAGCATACGATGGTTTAAAAAAATGTGCAGTATTGAAGTTTTATGAGCCAAAATCCCAGACACTCAAACTTTGGGTCGACAACACTGGTCACAAACCATATTGTTACTCAAAACTAGATCCTGAAGAGCTAAAGTTCCTGTCAAGTAGAATTGATGTTCTAAAACTGGAGAGAGTACAACGAAGAGATCTACTAAAAGACAGAATGATTGATGTGACAAAAATTACTGTATCAGACCCGCTTGCAATTGGTGGAACACAGACTGACAAGAGCATTCGAAATATTATGGAGACGTGGGAGTCTGATATCAAATATTATGAAAATTATCTTTATGACAATTCGCTAATTGTTGGAAGATACTATAGTGTTGAAGATGGTAAGCTCAGAGAATATTCTTATCCCATACCAGATGAGGTCAGACTTGCACTAAAGGGCCTGTTATTTGACAAAGTAACAAACATGGGAATAATAGATTCAAAAGAGTTTCAAAATCATATCAGTGATTGGGCGAACCTTCTCAACCAGCCCGTGCCAAACATAAGACGAATTACCTTTGATATCGAGGTAGAATCAGAGGTAGGAAGGCTCCCGGATGCCAAGATTGCGGATAAAAAAATTACAGCAATTGGATTTTGTGCAAGCGATGATTTCAAGGCAGTATTTGTTCTAAAAAGGTCAGGAAGGCAGATGGGAATAAACGAGCTTCCAGAAGGAGTAAAGATCTCATTTTATGAGGAAGACAAAGAAATAGACATGATTAAAGACGCATTCAAGATTTTAGAAAGCTATCCTTTTGTCATGACATTCAACGGTGATGATTTTGATATGCCGTTCATGTATAACAGAGCAGAAAGACTAGGTGTTGCAATAAAAGAGATTCCTCTCATAATGATGCGAGATTCAGCCACCTTGAAAAAAGGGGTACATATTGATCTTTATCGAGCATTTTCTAATCGTTCATTTCAAATCTATGCCTTCTCCCACAAGTACAATGATTTCTCACTAAATAGTATTTGTGAGGGATTGATAGAAGAATCAAAGACAGAGTATGAGGGCGAATTGGAAGACTTGTCATTTTATGAATTGGCAAATTATTGTTTTAATGATGCAAGAATAACTCAAAAACTTACTAGTTTTAACAATGACCTGCTGATGAACCTGCTTGTTGTTATCACAAGAATTGGAAGAATGCCAATTGATGATATCTCTAGAATGGGAGTATCGCAATGGATTCGTAGCCTATTTTATTATGAACATAGAAAACATAATTTTTTGATTCCAAGAAGAGAGGAGCTTGACCTAAAATCTGGAACTGCGTCAACTGAGGCAGTCATTAAAGATAAAAAATACCGTGGTGGTCTTGTGGTGGAGCCAACAGAAGGAATTCATTTCAATGTCTCTGTAATGGATTTTGCAAGTCTGTATCCTAGTATCATAAAAGTTCGAAACCTGTCATATGAAACAGTTCGCTGTACTCATGATGAGTGTAAAACGAATATGATTCCAGGGACTAGTCATTGGGTTTGCACCAAAAGGAATGGCCTTACTGCAATATTGATTGGTTCACTGAGAGATTTGCGTGTAAACTATTACAAGAGCTTGTCCAAAAATCCCAGTCTAAGTGCTGATCAAAAACAATTGTATACAGTAGTAAGCCAAGCCCTCAAAGTTATTCTAAATGCAAGCTATGGTGTAATGGGCGCAGAAATATTTCCATTATATTGTCTACCCGTTGCAGAAGCTACCACTGCAGTTGGAAGATATACAATTTTGGAAACAATTGAAAAATGCAAGTCAGTTGGAATTGAAGTTCTATATGGTGATACAGATTCACTCTTTTTGAAAGCACCATCGCAAGAACAAGTTCAAGGAGTAGTTGAATGGGCAAAAAGCGAATTTGGAGTTGATCTAGACCTAGACAAAGAATACCGTTATGTAGTGTTTAGTACAAGAAAGAAAAATTATCTCGGTGTTCAAAAAGATGGTAAGGTAGATGTAAAGGGTCTAACAGGAAAGAAATCGCACACGCCCTCATTTATCCGAAATCTCTTTTATGAAATACTTGGAATTTTATCTCAGGTTCAAAATGAACAAGAGTTCTCACAATCCAAGGCAAAGATTGGAGATATGATTGGTGGATATGCCAAGAAATTAAAAGCAAAACAAATTCCTCTTACAGACCTTGCGTTTAATGTTATGATAAGCAAGGCACCATCAGAATACGTAAAAACTATTCCTCAACACATCAGAGCCGCCAAATTGTTAGAACAGACTAGAGAAATAAAGAAAGGAGATATCATATCTTATGTCAAAATAATCAATAAACCGGGGGTAAAACCTGTGGAAATGGCAAGACCTGATGAAATTGATACCCCGAAATACATGGAGTTTATGGAAAGTACGTTTGATCAGATACTGTCTTCAATGGACCTTGATTTTGCTAGTCTAATTGGAGCTCCAAAACAGACTGGATTGGACCAGTTTTTCTGGAAATAGAAATTCGTAACTGAAAATAAAACGAGATAAATTTTCTTTTGAAACTATTATGTTCCAGAAGAGAAGGTCTTACTACCAGACGGTACCTGTTTATTCCATCATTGTCCACCATGTTTGAAACCACCTCTCATGCCTCCATGACCCCTCCCTAAGCTACCAAATTTCATTTCATGGCCTGGTGAGGTATACAATACACTTCCATTTGCTGGATCGATAACCACGGAATATTCCATGTTTTTATCGTCAACAATTTTGAAATTGTATACCACGTATCCTTGCATGAGAGTCAATGTCTTAGTAGATATAATTCAGAATTACTGTAGAAATGATTATTTGTAAGATTCACGTTAATAATATGTGACATTAATAGTCTATTGTGAAGATTGTAACTATGAATATTGTGTAATCGCTTACAATGCCTCTAATTTAATTTCATATGGTAAACTTTCAAAATGTCCAAAATGCAAAAGACAAAGCAGAATATGCCATCTCAGAATTGGAACTTCGTCTAGACAATCATGATAAAAGCATATGTCTTGGCTAATTGTGTGATGGGACATGAAAGATGTATAATAGATGAACTAAAGACCATTCCTGGAGTTAAAGAGGCACATGGCATCATGGGCATTTATGATGTCGTGGCAGAGATTGAAGCCATGTCACGTGAAGAGTTACAAAGAATAATAGTTATGAGAATTAGAAAAATCAATATGATAAGGTCAACTCTGACTCTAATTGGACTAGAAGGACATACATACTCTACATATGAAAATTAATGAAAACTATGAGTTTTGATACCTTTTATTTTGACCTAATGAATTTTCATCCAATAACATATGATCGATTTTTAAACTGAAATTAGATTAGGAAGCCTATAATACCCCCGAATTGGTCAAAAGTTTACACCTAGGTGTCAAGTTCATCATTACTAAAACTTATAACTAATGTTGTAGAAATTACACATATGCGAAAAGATTCATGTAGAAACTGCGGTATAATAATGCAAGAATTTCAACGTTGTACCGTATGTAGTGAAGTAAATCAGTTTGCTTGTCTTCAATGTAGAAGATCTAGCGATGAGCAAGTTCACATTGAATGTAGTCTGATCGCAAGAGAAGTCATTTATAACTAGCAGATTTTGAAATCCAATATTAATCCTCTTTTTGGTCAATTTTTATTATAATTGGAATCACTTACAATTCTATATATGTTAATGAAGAATACAAGGTCAATAATTGCATTGG
>JBGPGB010000159.1:0-4549 GCA_041483595.1 Nitrosotalea sp. | reverse complement strand
TTCAGTTGTAAATTTTTGTGGAAGTTCCTTGTGACCAATCTGTTCGTTTGAATAGATATCATATCCATATTTTGTTGATAATACCACTTGATTTCTCATTCCAGAAAATACTTCGCCAATTAGTTTTTCACTTTTTCCCCTTCCATATATATCGCCTGTTTCAAAATAATTAATGCCCAGATCAAATGCCCGTTTAAGCATTTTCTTGGCCTCATCATCTTCAATCTTTTTACCCCACCAGTCAAGACCAAGTGTCCATGCGCCAAATCCAATTTCAGATACGTTGAGTCCACTCTTTCCTAGTTTTCTATATTTCAATTCACAATACTCCTAAACTCTGATAGTTTTTGTTGAATCTCTGCTTCATTTAAAACAGATTTTCCAGCCTCTGGATTTACATTTAATTCTATCCAAGATTTGCATCCTTGATATTCTGGAAGAACCGGAATTTCGACTGGATTAATCTTGTACACCTTCAAGAAAATTGCGATCATTGGTTTTTGAGGCATCCAGTTCATCCTTTCTACCATATACGAATCACTCCAGATATGAAATTGTGACAGCTCTTCCATTTTTTGCATCGAGGAAACATCATTCTCAGCAAGTACTTCAGCATAAGATGTGATTTTGTTAAAGCCTTCTTTTGGTTTTTGTTCTCTTACATCTGCAAGGTATCTATAAAATTGGGATTTTAGTGATGAATTATCTTGGTGCTCATATGTTGGAAAGAGTACAAATTTTTTATCTTCAACTTTGAAACCAGATGTAGTCTCAAGTATTCCACCCTTTCTGAGTAGAACTGTTTGATCCCCTTTTTCAAGTGCTGTTATAACAGTGGCCCATTCTTTTAGTGCCTTCATTATCCAAGACTCCTAATCAGAGGAACAATATCTTTTTTGACGCAGACAATCATTGGTGTGTCTACTGCAACGTATCCACTGACGCGGGTCTCACGCAAGTCCATTATCAGATCTTGAAATTTATGCAGATTATCAGTTTCAAAAGCAAGCATAAAGTCTTCATCATGAATTCCAAATGAGTAAGTTGTATTTAGCTGCACTTCAGGATACTTGTGTCCAACCTGGATATGTTCAGCCATCATCTCTTTTCTTTTTTCTATTGGTAAGAGATACCACTCTCGTGTCTTGATGAAAGGATATACAATGACATATTTTTTTGCCTCTTCTCCTCCAAGCCATCCACGTAGTTGTGGATTATTGGCATACATTGAAGGTCTTGTGTTGGACAAGTAAACATGTGTTGGATTGATATATTTTCCAAAGACTGTAAGGTATAGTTTTGACACGACGTCTTGAATTTTTTCAATCGATTCTGATGCAAACCATAACATAAACTCTGCATCATCTCTTAGTCCCAATGTAGAGTATGTCCTGTACATTATTTGTGAATTTTTAAGTATGATTTCTACCTCCTTTGCAGATTCTTCTTTAGCAAAATCAGCCATCCAACGCCATTTGGGGTCTACTTTAAAGAATGAAAAATTGAAGAATGTTCTAGACTGTTCTGCCATGATAAATTAATCCAGTATCACCTTATTTAAAATCTGATCAAATTACCTATTTTGACAAAACTAGATCAGAAATCATCTGTTATAATTCATGAGATATCTTAAATTAGTGGACTGGAAGGTTGACAATACATGAAGAAGAATACCAAGATTACAATAGGAATTGGTTCCATTTTCGGTGCCTTTACAATTGTAATGATCATTTTGGTCCTACAATCAAACGGTTAAAACTAATTCTAATCAATCAGTCTTTAAAGGTAAATCAAAGCCAATAAAAAATAAGAATAGGAAAAATTCAGAATTGACCGGATCCATTAAATGATCCAACTAATACTTTACAATCATGGTAACAATTAGACACCAGCCAATAAATGAGATTATAATACATGAGCTTGTTAAAGTCAACAGCATAGAAGATTTCCTTAGCATCAAGACCAATAATGTTCCTTTAGGCAATTCTGCCCCTCCTGCACGATGGGCAGATGGCATATTATACGAACCACAGGGTTTTCCACCTACACCTGAAATTATCAAGGACCAGATAGAGGGAAAGATCCACTTTGCTGCAATAGAATTCACAGAGATGCCACAATACAAGCCCTACCTGAAAAATAGTATCAACAATGTTCTCTTGCCAATAATTGACATGTCACATAATTCTGCAACTAAACAGATTGCATTATGGCTTAAAGGTCAGATCATTTCCAAGTAATGCCTTCCGAAACTTAACACCGAAAATTTTAGGTCTAACCTCCATTAACTTACCAGAAGTATCTATCAGACTCTGTTCAATCTTAGGGATTTCTCGGAAATTTTCCCTTGCTGTTCATTTAGGAGTTTGAGGTGTTAAGTTAGGGAGATCATTAATCATCATTTAATGGAAAAGGGGCTTGGGAAGGAACGAAAAAAGAATGTTAGAGACTATCCCTGAAACTATACGATTTATTCTTAGTAAATATATGAGAATGTCAGGATAGATATTTACCTAATTGAACAAGTTGTTTAGTAACTGATTTCAAGTCATCACATATTTTATCTCCTTCTGAAAGCAGATTATCTATTGCACTCTGCTCAATTTTATCAACTTGTTTCATTAACTTGAACTGAAATGTGTTTTCAACGTTTACTCCAAGTTCTGCCATCCTATCAGCAATTTCTCCTAGGGAATTCAAAACATTATCCGAATTTTCTATTCTTAAATCTCTAACTGGTTTTATTTTAGTTTGTATTTCCCATGAATGATCTCTTATTTTATTACACTCGTCTCCAGTTATACTTCTAAGTATAATTTGTTGTCCATACCCTGTTTTTCCTACATAACGCCTTTTCCATCTATTTACAAATAGATCGATTTCATTTATCAAATCTTTTAGTTTAAACTTAGGTGTTTGTTCTAGATTCGATACTGAGTCTTGTTTTTCTGTCAGGGATTCAGATTTAGATTCTGGCTGAACTGTTGGTTTTTTTGATTTTTTGAAATATGCCCATAAACCTAGACAGATTAACGAAATCATAATTGCTATCCATTCAAAAGGAGTGAGATTAAGCATTGGATTCTCCTGCGTAGAAGTTAGGTATCTCTGTGCTAACGCACCTATGATTGGTGAAATTATTCCAAGTATTAGTAAATCCTGTTTCCAAGAAGTCATTTCGTAGATCCAAGATCGTACCTTGAGATTTTAAACTAACCGAAACCTCGACAAGTTAACGGAAGTTGTGGAATGGTGACATCAACATGATCCGTTGCACCTTTAACACCTTTCATTGTGCTGATTCATGGAGATGGCGTGCTCTAGTTTTGTTTGTCGATTGTTGTTTTATTGGTCATAACCAAGCCCGTCCATATGTATGATAATTCAAGATTTGTACTACTATCAAAGATAACCAAAATGACATCCAGATGAAAGATAAAGATATTTCCAATTCATCTCTTGGATCAATTTCAATTTTTTGAAGGAAGTTCTCATTCAAGAATTTTCTTGGGAAGTAGAGGAGATAATGACTTGCCACAGGTATGATAAATTCCATGATCATTCCTGCGAGTATATTTTGTTGAAATTTAACTTGGTCTATAATAATTTCAGAGTACTGATTTGCCATGATTGCAATTATTCCAATGAAAAAGAACGGTAATTCACTTACTAGAAGTAATGAGATAGTCCAACAAATAATGTAGATAGGGGTTTTTTTGCCTTGGTATTTCTTTGCCGATTCGCGAATTTTCTTTACTTTTAGTATGATAAAAAAATGTATTGTATACAGAGGAAAGAAAACGGCTATCCATAATTGGTTCACCCATAATGCTGTCTTGAATTTTTCAATCGGATCCCAGTGTATCCAATTAAAAATTAAAAGGAAAACAAACCAATAGAAAAATGGACTTTTTTTATATGCTTGTATTATCTCGTGAATTATAGTCAAATTTCAGTATCGTACATTTGCCGTACTACTTAAATCGTCTTGGAAATTCGTGGATTTTAGCGAATTTCACTCCGGTGTACACTACAGGAAGAGCCTTTAGTTTACCTTCTATTTCTTTTTGAATTCTATGAGCTACCACGTGCATTTTAAAATAATCATATTCCGTAGTAATCTTATTCTCAGATGGAACATGTTTCTTGACATTATTCATGTTTGCAAACCATCCGCCAGAACCTCTGTGAGATATCACCGCATCGGCATACATCTGTGCTACTTTACTGGCTAATATTATTTTCTTGTATAATTTGTATTGTGATTTCACAATATCGTTAAGTCCAAGATATCCTTTCTTTCCATCTATACTTCCATGAGCCAAAACATTTTCTCTTGTTTCATTGACAACATCTTGTACAGGTTCAAGATGGTTCTGGGGAGTCTCCGTCGGGTAATTCTCTGTGTAAAAAGTCGTCGGATCGGGGAGACCGATCAGAATTATGATCGATTTTCTCATTATTGTGTTCGGGTTATTTGTATCGATTAGTAGTATTATTGGAATATTATTAATCAAAAAATCAGATGATTAACGTCTTCGTCCCCATT
>JBGPGB010000158.1:0-4586 GCA_041483595.1 Nitrosotalea sp. | reverse complement strand
TTTTGCCAATTCTCAGTAAACTGGCTCATGGTTTTATCACTAGTGTCTTTCAATGCTTTTGCCATAGCGTCATTGTATTTTGATTGAACATCGTTTGTCGCCCTCTGAAGAGATTCAAAGGCCCCCATCCATGTCTTGAGTGATTTATTATATTCGATCCACAATTTGTCCCAATCTTTAGGTGGATTTTCTTTTGACATAGAACTGTATTGTCGTATTACTTGATAAGAGTATTGATGATCATCACAAAAGTTTATCCCAAATCAAGTAGAGATTTAACACAATAGATAAAATCCAATATTAAAACTAGTTTAGAGATTCCACTTGCTGAAACGCTACATTTCAATCTCTTCGAAATGAGACTTTTGGGTACAAATAGCAATCGAGTTAATTTATGAGAACAAAGTGAGAATATTATTATACTACAACAAAATGATGAGCCTTACAAATGAGTTTTCTTGATTTATACATGAATCGAAATCCATTGATTACTAGTCCAAGCGAAGATGGGGAAGTTTCTGCCATAGTTTATGGAATTCCGTTTGATTCAACACACTCATTTAGACCTGGCACACGATTTGGTCCAGATGCAG
Organism: Nitrosotalea sp.; assembly: GCA_041483595.1. GTDB lineage: Archaea > Thermoproteota > Nitrososphaeria > Nitrososphaerales > Nitrosopumilaceae > Nitrosotalea. The sequence goes on along the minus strand of JBGPGB010000158.1, from coordinate 3,993 downwards.
TACGACAGGCATTTAACAATATAGAAATATTTTCAACAAAATTTAATGTCGATTTAGAAAGTGTCAATATTGAAGACCTTGGAAATACATATCACACCGTAGTTGCAACCGAGGTGCTTGACATGATTGGAAAGATAACATCCGAACTTGCAGAACGAAATAAGCAAATCATTATTCTCGGAGGAGAGCATTTGATCACATATGGAACATATATGGTATTTCCAAAAGAGACGGGTTATATTGTATTTGACGCACATTATGATTTACGAGATGAGTATGCAGATATCAAACTAAGTCATGCCGCTTATCTTAGAAGAATCATAGAAAAACGTGGTGCGGAAAATATTGTTCATGTTGGTGCAAGATCATTTGTAAAAGAGGAACTAGCATTCAAAACTGAACATAAAGTAAATACTGTTACAGACAAAGACATCAGAGAAGGTAGAGGGCCTAAGATGGTCAAAGATTTCATGTCAACTTTTGATAAAATTTATGTCAGTATTGATTTAGACGTGTTAGATCCAGCATTCGCACCAGGAGTTGGTAACCCCGAAGCAATGGGGATTACATCTCGAGAATTATTTGATATGATATATGCATTAGAAGGAAATACAATTCGATGTATGGACATAGTAGAGTTATGTCCCCCATATGATAACGGTGCAACCGCATCAGTTGCTGCAAAGCTAATGTCTGAAGTTATTGCGATGAACTTAACCAGCAAGTAACTTAAGGAAGAAGATACATACTACTGTAGTGGATGAAAATATCTCTGAACTAATCAAAAAAGGGAATGAATTTCTGACAGATGGGAAATTTGAAGAATCTTTGAGCTATTTCGATCAAGCATGTATCTTACAACCTAATAATCCGGATTTGCTTAACAAAAAAGGAGTTGCTCTAAGGGGACTTGGTAGATATGACGAAGCTCTTGAATGTTTCAACAAGTCATTACAACTTGATCCACGAGATTTAGACTCGTCTTGATAGTTTAGACCATGATCTGTGGTCTTTTTGCCACACTTCTACCCATGTTTATTCTCATAAACGGTTTTCCAACAGTCTCTTCCTTGATTTCTACCATTAATTTTTCAACTGAAAGATTTCTAGGATCCTTTGATTTTCGATCTCTGATTACCAATGTTGTAGAATTTACTTCCTTTTCTCCAATGACAATAATGTATCGTATCCATTCAGTTTCTGCATCTCTAATACTTTTTCCAACACTCTCGTTTCTGTCATCTACATCAACACGTATGTTATTATCAGTTAGAGTATCAGCAAGTTTTTCACAATATTCCAAAAACTCAGGCTTGACAGGAATTAGTCTTACTTGTGTAGGGGCAAGCCAAAGTGGAAATATGGGCTTTTTGCCTTCTTTTTGGTCCTTGGCAGATTTTTCCAAGAGTGTGTATATCACCCTCTCAATTGCTCCACTGGGCGAATTGTGTAAAATTATGGGATACTGAGGCTTGTTTTGCTCATCTATGAAGTCAATATTGTATCTTTTTCCATTTTCTACATCTATTTGATCTGTAGATAATGCAGAGGCTTTTCCAGAACTATCCACATAGTTAAACTCCCATTTTAATACGAAATAAAAGAATCGTTCCTTCCACATTTCGACAAGTACTGGCTTTCCTAATTTTACTACAAGTTCTTTAATCAAATCCTTGTTCTCATTGTAAAATTCTTCAGTGAATCTAATTGCCATTTCATAATCTGCATCATCAATACCTAGACCATTAATTACATCACGAGACAAGTCAAATCTTTTTCTAAATTCTTCTTTCGCTTGATTCATGTCCATGCACATTGCATGACAATCTGGCATGGTAAATGCACGTAGTCTTCTAAGACCTACGAGTTCTCCAGATTGTTCTCTTCTGAAACTATATCTAGTAAGCTCATATAATTTCAATGGTAAATTCTTGTATGATAACTGAAAGTCTTTTGCCATCAAGAATTGTCCAAAACATGCTGCAAATCTCAAGAAAAGATGTTTTCCTTCAGAATCAATACTATACTGTCGTGCTGGAAATCTATGAAAATAGCTTTCCATACTAGGATGATGGGAGTCATACATGATGGGAGTCTCTACTTCAAAACCGCCATACTCCATTACTTTATCGGTTACATATCTTTCAATTAATGATTTAATCAGCCTCCCATTTGGATAGAATCTCATATTCCCAGCGTCAGAAGCAGGCTCATAATCTGCAATAGCTAATTTTTTCATTAGTTTTACATGTGGCGGAGGCTCATCTACCGCTCTTTTTTTAGCAGATTCATATTTTGCCAATATCTCAAGATTTTGATATTTTGTAAAGTTGAACTTACCAATCTCATGTAACGCTCCATCCGGAGTAAGTATGTGCCAAAATGATTGTATCTTTGATTCTGCTTTTAGTGCATTTGGCGATGATGATTCTTTTTCTTCTTCAGCTGTTATTGATTTAGAATTTTCTGCCAAAGGATGCCCCTTTACTTGAAGTTTGTATGATTTTGTCCATCCAAATGGAGCTCTGTGGACCTCAAGACCTTGTGCATTTGTTTCCATTTCCTTGAGTAATAATAATGCAGTGGTCGGAGATGCAAGTTTTGAGCTTAGATGAGCATAAGGATATAATAATAATTTTGTACAGCCAATTTTTTTCATAGATTCAGAAATTTCATTAATTGCTCTTTTGGAAACATCTGTATTGTCTGACTCTTCTACTGCAACAAATGCAACTACAACCTCTTCGAGACGTTTTGATTGCGGGTCTAGTTCTTCAGCAGATTTTATTTCCTTTTTTACGGGAGTGTATTCTACGTAATCACAATGTAACTGCAATATTCTCATGTTTATTTTTGTTTTGATTGTTGAATTAAACTTTATGCCAGTGTGAGCCTATGATCATCGATATAAAATAATGTGAAAACTTGAATAATTAAAAAATATTTGTGTGTTATGCAAAAATTGACAGTTACCTGACAAATAGGTAAGTCATTCGATCTAGTAATTGTAGAAGATGTATTGACCATGCAGAAAATGTTTTCACTAAATTCCATAAAGTTCATTATTTTCAAAAGTATGGAAATTTTTCTTATTTTTTTATTATCTACGTTTCATCTTCTCAAGCTTAGTGGTAATTCTGACTATTTTCTCAATTATTTCTTCATTGCTGCCTTTTCCAGACAAGAATTTGATTAGCCAGTCTATCTCTTCAGTATTAAGTAAATTTTCCATGAATAGAACTAAATTCTAGGCATCAATAAGCATTTTCATTATACTTTGGGCTATACGGATTTTATAGATACCTCATCTCTATTGTATAGTATCTTATCATTTGTTATAGTAATGGTACAATTTCGGTTAAACCTCATTTCTTTTTTGTTTCCTACAGAATCTTTGAAGACTATGCCTGGATCATTTGCAAGATCTACGTAATACTGGATTCCATTCTTGAGTTTTTTTAATTCTCTACAGCCTTTTAGATTAATCAACAAAGAACAAGCAATTGAATTTGATTCTGAAATAGACATGCGATGATTTTGTAATTGTCAATAATAAAAAGGGTTCCTTCATGCAGTGTAGATGCCATTCAAATGTTGTAACATAAAGCAAGAAACTATTAATGAATGGAATCAACCAGATCTTGACAAGATGGACTCCTCTAATTCGTGTCTTACTACAGATTTGCTTTCATTGTAGGTGTTATTTCTTTATCAATAATATCTGCAAGTCATTTTCATGCATGGCCTATTCTTTTTACTGGTCCATATTTTGGTAAATACTTTTTTTGTAGCCAGCGTCAACTTCAACATTCTTAAATGACACAATTTTGCTTTGTTCTTCCCTTATCAAACAACTAGAACAGCGGAAAGTTCCATCATCTATTTCATACATGGTACAATCTTCCAAAGCTTTTCTTGATGCGACATACCCACAAATTACACATTTTATCTTTTTTGCTTCCAAATGTCTAGGAGACAAGATAATTGGTATAA
>JBGPGB010000157.1:0-4612 GCA_041483595.1 Nitrosotalea sp. | reverse complement strand
TTTTCTATGATCTAAATACTGGTCTGCATATTTTTCTGCAACACCACCAGTATTTTTGATTGCTACAATTGGTTTTTTGTACATGTATGCAGCACATGTCTCAGACAACGTTCCAGAACCTCCTCCAATTATTATGACTCCATCTGCAGAAAGGGCGTTCAAGAAATCTCTTGCAAGACCCATGCCACTTGGAACAACAATATCACAATATTCATTTGCAAATGAAGGATCGTTTTGTGGGATAATTCCCAATGTTAAACCACCTCCATCTTTTGCACCATGACATGCAGCTTTCATTACTCCTTCTAATCCGCCAGTGACAAGAACAGATCCTGATTTTGCCACTTCCATTCCTGTATCATATGCAATCTTTGCAATCTCTGGAGTAGTACCGTTCTCATTATGTCCAATAATCAAAATTTGTATCTTCTTTGGCAATGAAATTGGATAAAAAAGGTGATAATAAAAAGTGTATTTAGAAATCTGAAAAAAGAGAGGTACTCTTTCTAGGTACTAGTAGCTGTTTTTGAAGATGCGTCTTCTGTTGGTTTTACAGATGCAGTTTCTGATGTCTTCTTTCGTGGTACGCGCGGTTTCTTTACTTTGACTCCAGTACTTGCAGGTTTTGCAAACTTTGGTTTTTCAGCAGTAGGGGATGCCATAGTTTGTGGTTTCTGTCCCTGTTGTGGAGGTCTCTGACCTTGTTGTGGTTTCTGTCCCTGTTGTGGAGGTCTCTGACCTTGTTGTGGTTTCTGTCCCTGTTTTGGTGCATTTGGTGTTGATCCTGGAATTGGTCTCATCCTACTCCACAATACACTCATTCTTGCTTTGTAACCTACGCCATACTCTAACTCATCTGGAACTAGAGTTGCAGGGTGAACAAATCCTTGGCCTCTAATTGCAACTGCTTTCTTCATTGCTTCATTTCTAACATAATCCCAGTCTACACTTGCAAATCCATCAATTGGACCTGTAAGAATTCCATTGTGCATTGAAAATACAAGTGCAGATACTATAGGAATAGCATAATTAATGCTTGCTGGAGAATTAATTTTCACCGGCATTAATGGCATATGATGACTTCCTCTAGTATTTCCTGCAACTAAATGTGGATTGTTAAATGCAGCACCCGCCTCTTCTGTTGCTGGAAAGTCTTTTTGAGTTCTTATAACACAGATTGGATCGTCTTTCCCAACATAAGTACCTGCTATATTATGTAGTCTGTCAGTTGATGCTGCCAAAATCGGTTGATTGTCTTTTGTTGAAACAGTAGATATCACATATCTTCCCGGATACATCAGAGCAGCTTCCAATGTGGGTTTATCTTCCCACATGTTTAGTGTTGCAATTTTGCCCTTCTCGACATCCATTACAGATATTCTGACACCTTTTGCCAGGTTCTGGTTTACGATCAGCCCAGTATTGGACAATGCGTCTACAAACATTCTGTAGAATGGATAGTTGAATGCGCCAGGCTCTGTCTTGTCTGCAGCATAAATTGTAAATGCTTCATTTGGTCTTTCATCAAATGTCATTTCTGCAACACCTGGTCCCATACCTTTTACGTTTCCAGAAAATGAATCCTTTAGAAGATCTTGTCCTGCACCATACAGTCCTTCGTTTTTAGCTACTCTAGTTGCAGCTTCAAATGCACGCCATGCAAGTCCGTGAACTTGAGAATTATTAACACCCTTGGTATGAGTCATTACAATGTGGATGTCATCTCCACAATATCCGATGTAGGAATCAATCAAGAGTCCTTTACCATCTTTTCTTACTTGTGGCTTTACAAGATTTCTTACAGCGGTAAGTAGACCGTCACTTGGTCTTGTGTGTCCACCAATTCCCCCTACATCAGCTTTGATTACTGTTACTGTAATTTTCATTATAACTTGTGATGAAATACTTTGATTTATACCATGTGAAAAAAGTTGTTCTAAATGATCGGGTCAGAAATTAATTCAATTTTTGATAGAAAAATATTCAAAAAATGAAAATGCTAATAAAGCCCTTCAGGAGTAAAGTCATTCATGAGTACCTCAGCAGCAAGAAAACCTCATTTAAACATGATAGTAGTAGGACACATTGATAATGGAAAGTCCACAACGATGGGCCACTTTTTAATGGAACTCGGATTGGTAGATGAAAGAACAATTGCATCACACGCCGCAGAATCTGAAAAGACCGGAAAAGGTGATACTTTCAAATATGCATGGGTCATGGATAACATTAAAGACGAAAGAGAAAGAGGTATTACTATTGACTTGGCATTTCAAAAATTTGAATCTCCAAAATACTTCTTTACATTAATTGATGCGCCAGGTCACAGAGACTTTATCAAAAACATGATCACTGGTGCCTCAGAGGCAGACTGTGCAGTCTTGGTATTGTCAGCCAAAGAAGGTGAGACAGACACAGCAACTGCACCAGGTGGGCAAGCAAGAGAACATGCTTTCTTACTAAGAACACTAGGTGTAGGACAGCTAGTAGTTGCAATTAATAAAATGGATGATAATAATTATTCAGAAGCAGCATTCAAAGCCGCAAAAGAAAAGGCTGAGAAATTACTAAAGTCCGTAGGTTATAAGCTTGAAAAGGTAGCAATAATTCCAGTATCAGGTTGGAAGGGAGATAATCTTGTAAAAAAGTCACCAAACATGACATGGTGGACAGGTAAAACACTATACGAATCATTTGATGATTTTACAATGCCAGACAAGCCAACAGGTAAGCCACTTAGAATTCCAATCCAAGATGTCTATACAATCACCGGTGTAGGCACAGTCCCAGTAGGACGTGTAGAAACCGGAGTTGCAAAACCTGGCATGAAGATAGTTGTAATGCCATCAGGTGCAGTAGGTGAAATCAAATCAATTGAAACACATCACACTGAAATGTCATCTGCAGAACCAGGTGATAACATTGGATTCAACCTAAGAGGTATTGAAAAGAAAGACATCCATAGAGGAGATGTAATTGGAACGGTTGATGCACCACCAAATGTAGCAAAAGAATTCAGAGCGCAGATCATAGTTATCCATCATCCAACAGCAATTGCACCTGGATACACACCAGTAATGCATGCACATACAGCTCAAGTTGCAGCAACAATAGTTGCTTTTGAAGCAAAAATTAATCCACAATCTGGTGCAATTGAAGAAGAGAATCCAAAATTCCTAAAGGCTGGAGATTCTGCAATTGTTAGAATCAAACCAGTTAGACCATTATGTATAGAGACATTTGGAGAATTTCCAGAAATGGGAAGATTTGCTCTAAGAGATATGGGTGCAACAATTGCAGCTGGTATTGTAAAAGACATCACTGAGAAATACACCAAATAGGGAACTGGATGACTCAGACAGCCCGAATTAAATTAACAAGTACAAGCCTTCTAAGATTAGATGGGGTATGTACTGAGATTAAAGGAATAGGTGAGAAAACAGGTGTTAAAGTGAAAGGCCCAACACCATTGCCAGTAAAAACACTTAACGTTGTTACAAGAAAGTCACCATGCGGTCAAGGTACCAATACTTATGAAAAATGGGAAATGAGGATTCACAGAAGAGTAATAGATCTTGGCGCAGACGATAGGGCAATAAGACAACTCATGAGAATAAAAATTCCAAACGATGTATATATCGAACTTGTTTTGAAATAGATTTTGATACACCATGTCTGAACCAACTCACGAAATACCAGTAGACGAAACGCCAGCAGTAGAGAAATCCACAAACTTTAGTGTATTTTACTCTTGTATGCGTTGTGGAACTCTAGTCTCCCAGTCTGAACTTTCAAGACTGCCAGAAATAAAATGTATTTGCGGATTCAGAGTCTTCACCAAGGTTAGACCACCAGTAGTAAAAACAATCAAGGCATTCTAGATATCTCGGTTTCCGTTATAACTATGAGACCTTTGCATATGAGTCCTCATCTCCTCCATACTTGAGAAATCCCTATTACATTCTTTGCAATCATAAAGCTTGCCGCTATGATGTATCTGCTGATGTTGCATCAGATATTCTTGTTGTCTAAACTTTGCATTACATTTTTCACATTTGTATTTCTTAAAGATATTCATTTATCCCAACTTTGCTTTATGAGAGTCCCAGCATTCTCTACACAATTGTCCATCAAGTACCCAATTTTTCTTTGGATTATATCGTATCAAACCAAGATTTTTACCACAAACCTGACAAGATGACCTTTGGCTTTTATAATTAAGATCTTTTTTATCAAAACATGCCTTGCAAAGCAAACCGGTCATATCCCATTGATATCTTGGCTCCCACATGTCCGGTACATCTTTTTCTATTCCACAGATGATACATTTCTGTCTTAGACTTTGTTCAAAAAATTTTTTCATTTGAATAACATAACAATCACCACAGAGCGGACCTTCAATTTTCCACTCTTTTTTAGGTTTATTTTTGTGAGTGGTTTCCTTTTTGCAAATAGTGCACGCACCTGGTCTTCTGTCAAATAATCTCATATTTCAAATTAAACTAAATCTACATTAAAAAGTATCTCATCCATACGAAACCTTCGAAGCTTTTTATCATTGAAAATACTTAACTTATCATTGTCATATCTTACAAAGCCCGTCACAAAGGAA
>JBGPGB010000156.1:0-4625 GCA_041483595.1 Nitrosotalea sp. | reverse complement strand
ATGATATATTACAAATACTAGATTTTAGCATAGTTGAAAAACTTCAAACATTCTTTTGTTGTAGATGCTCCTATTGGCAAGGTATGGGATTTCTATACCGATTTACATCATTTAGAAATAATAACTCCAAAGGAGATTGGTTTTAAAATAATAGAGTCAAACAGTGACCAAATAACTCAGGGTCAAACAGCTTGTCTTTCGGGTAAGTTACTGACTCGAATAACATGGAAAACCAAAATTACATTTTGCAAGCCATATACATACGTCGACGAAATGGATGAAGGGCCGTTCAAACACTGGAAGCATACTCATGATTTTTATAAAATTGCTGAAAATCAGACCAGAATCACAGATGAGATCAAGTTTGAACTACCTTGTGGTTTTATTGGAAAACTGTTCGAACCGTATACTCAAGATAGACTTGGGAAAATTTTTGTGTATATACAAAGAGCAACCATCAAAGCTTTGAGCAATTCTTGAGATTGGAAAAGAAGATTATACTGGCTGCCCCGGGGGGATTAGCGTCCATATTCTGCTAGTTAGGGTTCTGTTTGTGCCTAATTTTTTTCTAACTTTAAAATCCATTTTGTAAAATATATTCTTCGTCTTCACCTAATGAAAAATTATAGACCGATGCATGTTGTCTGAATGTGTATCTATCTTCTACTTCCTGTAAAACTTCCACTGGCACAGCTTTCGTCACTACACTCGTTGAAATTTCCATGTATAAGATCTGTAGTAGAGTATCCCGTTGCATGGAAACCTCCAAAGTCAGAGCTATCAAACTGGAAGGACGAAGAGCTGACTGTGCCTCCTCCAAAATTGAATGTTCCAGGTGCCAATGTGCAAAAGTCATTTGCCGGGTAATCCGGTGAGCTTGCCTGGATAATGGAAATTGACCCAGACAAGTCATTGCCATTCTGTGCAAGTGTTGCCTCCCATGTTCCTGAAAATGAGCAGCCGTCAGATGTAGTGTCTTTCATTGAAAAAGAACCGCTCCAGGTGCCACTCAAGTCTCTTGCTGGAGTAATTGTCCCATGAGTTTGTGTTCCACCGCCATTGTTTCCACCTGATGCATCACTGCTAGAGGTGGGAACACAAAGATGTCTAGAGGCATCATACTGATAGCCTGAACCATATGTTCCTTGACAATACCCATCGGGAGTACTATAGCCGCCATAAGGCTTGTTACCATTAGGTGCTGTCTGCGTACTAGTGGATTGTGATTGTCCAAGTTGATTAATGGTATTGGCAGATTGGCCAAAATTTGGACAGTTAGAAATGCATTTGTATTGTTGCCAAGCTGACATGAAAGCACCTTTTAAATCAACAACTGGATATTTGCCCGCCTGTGGAGTGTTGGTATTTGATTTGATCAAATCTACCACTTGAGCACTTGTGATATCTGGATACCAACTCCAGATCAAAGCTTGTATTGCTGTTGTTCCATAAACTGCACATGACGCACCGCCTCCGCAGTTATCTTCACGTTTAACAAATACGACGCCATTGCCGTATGCTGCAGTAGCACCGCCAACAAAAGTTGTCAACTTTTGATTGCCGTTCTCATCGTCTTTTGTTTGGCTCGTGGTAATGTATGACTTGAAGGCTGTTGCATATTGATCATCTTTTTGTAGGTCATTGGTTATCTTAGAGAGGTCTATGGGATCATTTGGGGCTGACTTTGAAATTATCACATTTCCCTTTTGAAACCATGGGATATCCTTGACTGCATCAAGTTCATGTGTTATATCGTCTTTTACCCGCTGTTCTGCATCAGGATACAACTTGTCGTTCTCATCACTAGTAGGAACCCCTAAAGACAAATTGATCACAAGTTTTTTTTCATATTTTGCAGCTATAGATATAGCATCTCGTATGTTTTGTAAGACATCATCTACATTGATTTTACTATCAGATCCGTACCTATCCTGTAAATGAATTACGGATACATCTCCACCACTTAATAGATTGTTTTCTCTTGAGACACAAATCCCATGAGGAAGATTCTGACCATTACATGTTCCTTTTGGATATATAAAATCGTCTATCTGAACAACCAAAACTTTTGTGCTAGTAGGGATTGCCATATCACTCCAACTGGTCTTTTTAAGATCGGTGTATTGAGCAACAGTAGATTCTGTGGGCATGGGCGCATACTCTGAAAGTATTTCGTTTGGAAATGAATTGATAACAAATGGATACTTGTAACTAGAAGAGATGAAGTTTTTCACATTGTTGACTTTGATAAGGAAAAATCCCATATCTTGAACTTGGGAAAGCATGGTCCCACCATTACTTGATATCATTTGATTGACATCATTTGGATTAGAATCTTGGGACACAAAAAGTAACACCTCATTAGGAATGGCAAGAACGCTCAACGATGTGCCGTCTTTGTCTGTATATTCAACCATCTGTGTGACAGAGGTGCTACTAGCCTGTATGGCTATAATGCCATTTTGAATTAAATACTCTAGGCCTTTGATAAAGTCGTCATCGCCTACCGAACCTTCAGACCACCATTTTGCAGTATTTTTTATCCAGGAAGGTAGTCCATGAGATAAGCTGGAATTAATCGGAGTTTCTGGAACTATGATTATCCTTTGTTGAATTAGATACTGTATACCTTTGATAAAATCATCATCACCTACTGAACCTGCTGCCCACCACTTGGCAGTATTTTTTATCCAATGCGGTATTGTAGGAGTTGTATCTTGTAGCAATATTGGAACATTTTGATGTATATCAGATATGTCAAGAGAATAGTACATGTGTTTGCTTTCTTCCATATATATCAGAAATTCATCTGATGAACCTTCTATGATCAAAAGCCAGACATCGTTTCCTGATGGTATCATTTTCCAGACCGAAGTCCATTTAATGGATTGCCCGCTAGAGAATGTCTTAGTCCATGCCATACCAACTTCATATAATGGCACTCCTCGATACTCGGTCATGTTTGTATTAAATTGTGGTTCGGTACAAGTAAATCCCCGACTCTGAAAAGTTGCTTTTGAGCAACCATCTCTCATCATGCTAGTTATCTGACCAAGAATTTCTTGACTTGTCAGACTTGCATATGGATTGTTATTTTTTATGACACCTGTGTTGAGTTGAAAATTCTCGTCAGGTGAAATCAAGATAGTTTTAGCTACATATTTTTGATCAAGATGTTCCACAGCTTTCCATTCTTTTGGATATTCTATAGAAAATCCATATTGATCATTTTTGTATAATTGATAACCTTGATCAGAAACTGCTACAAACCTTGTAACAGATTGGTCTACTGAAGGCGTAAATTGAGCATAGCTCGAATTAAAATTTGTAAAAATAGAAAATAGCAAGAAACCCAGAAATACCATGCACAGTAACTTTGTTGGAGCCATCTTTTGGAACTAACTCCGACTATTGATTTCATCAGGTGTTTGTTTTGCCTTTACATGCATCATGCTTTCTGTTATGAAGGCAGAAACATGTGATCTAGTATGTATGCCGCAATGACATACAATGTGGTAAGACGCAAATTGATTTTAGTTCTATCTACTCAAGTTAATTAATAGCAATTACAATCCAGCTAAAAGGTGATTATAATTTTCTAGTCATAGGTTCAGGTCCTATTAGATTAAGCGGGCCCGGGGGGATCTCAAACAATAATGTTCTAATTGTGATTCCTGTTTTATAATACAGCATGAAGATTTAACCTTTGTTTTTGTTTTTCAAAGATGTAGAATTTTCATTTTGTATTCGTCCTGGACACGTATGATTTAAAAAAGTGATGAAGATTTTTTTAGCTAACTCTGTGTGAGAGTTCACAAGTAAAATTAATTTATAATCAGCCTACACAAAAAATATGTCAGTTTTTAATCGTGGGGAAAAAGTACAGATAATAGAATTAGAAAAAGAATCGGACAAAATTTACCTCATAAAGAAAATGAAAAAGATTAGAAATGGTGGAATTTTGTATCTGTTAAAATCACTTGAAGAAGAACCTGTCATGCGCCTGTATTATGAAGATGATAGATCTCTTCTTGAAAGAATTTACTGACAATTTATTCACATGTTGATGTACCGTTAGGTAAAGGACCAATTACAAGATTGACTCATTCACTATATTCAACAAATTAGATACTAATGAGAAGATACTGCAAGAAGCTTCTTTTCCAGTCCCTCTGCTCCCGCTCCAAAAAATTCTCGTAACACAGTGTCAAACTTTTCGAACTCTAAAAGACCTTGATTGATTGTCATGTCATAGCGTTCAAACAATCGGCTTTCAATTTTCTTGAGTGTCATTTCTCCCAAGTTATCTCTAATTATTTTGTCTACAGAAACATCCATTTTCAAAGGTACCCAAGATGCAGTGACTTGAAAGGGGTAATAAGGAATGCCTGCCAAAAATGGAAATTATCCTGATCGCAGATCCTGATCCATTGTCATAATTTGATACATGCACCTGAATTTATCACCAGTCTCTTCAGCATAATCCATGAGTGGTCTTGATACCCTTATTGCTAAATCCCTAAAGGATATTGTAAAAAATAACCTGGGAGATGCCACCTATGATAAAATTGAGAAAAGGCTCTTTGAGAGACACGGTATTGGCTTTACACAGGCCGTTGAAGATT
>JBGPGB010000155.1:0-4669 GCA_041483595.1 Nitrosotalea sp. | reverse complement strand
ATAATTGTTAGAATTTTCTTGTTCAATGGTGTACCTTCTATTAAATCAAAATATGAAATTACCTTTTCCACATCATGCCATGATAAGTAAAGTTATTTTGCATCATCCAAGGACCCATGTAGTTATTTTGAAAGTTTGAATTTTTCATCATCTCATACATGAAATCTTGATTTTGTAACATATAGTTATACATCTGTTGTCTTAGTTGAGGATCCTGCATCATAGATCCCATCCACTGACCCATATACTGCGGATTTTGTGACATCCATTGATTCATGTATTGTGGGTTTTGCATCATGTATCCCATGTACTGACCAGAAAATTGTGGATTTTTTCCCATCACCTGACTGAACATAGTAGAGTTTCCCATCATCATTGTATAAGGATTGTAAGTGTTAATGAAAACAGCATAACCTACACCTAGTCCAGCAAAGAATAGTCCTGCTGCCAATCCAATCCATACATACTTACTAGTCATGTGAATTTTTTACTCTTTCAGATATTATAATCAGCAGTAAAAATATCATGATTGATAATATCTTTGATGGATATAGCTATAGAATCTTAGATACAGTATCCTTTAGATCACTTGCTGCCTTTTTGCCTTTGGTGTTTGTATTTACATTAACGTGATCCACAAGATCCTGAATTATTATCTCCATTGTACTATCAAGAGCTGCTCTGACCGCAGTGATCTGCTGTACAATCTCAGGATAGCCCTTTCCATCATCAATCATCTTGCTAATGCCTTTGACATGCCCCTCTATTCTTGCCAATCTTTTCTTTACCTCTGGAAGTTTATGATGGGTCATTTTGTTCTATTTTTTATCTTAGAGCGATATTTATCTAATTGGATGGTTCATCCAACCTTCAAACATCTACATTTTATCGGAACAAAATTGCGACAAATCATTAAAATCATCTTCACCGTACAACAAGAACGTAGATTCCAATAGCCATAATCACAAATCCTACTATTGAATCATTGTATTTTTCTGGGATTTTTGCAAGTGTCTTTGCTAATCCTACAGTACCAAGCTGAACTAAAAGTAGAAGCGTAAGAATAGAAGCAGTTGCAAAGACAACTGATAACTCCAATGCAAAGTAAAACCCAGCTGATATTGCAGAAAGATAAATTGGAATTATGCTCGGATCTGGAGAAAGTGCTGCTCCAAGAACTGCGAAATATCCTATTTTTGATGTAAGTTTATCAAATTTCTTTTCTTCATTATGCTCGTGTTCATGGTCATGATGATGTTTATGTGGTGTACTCTTTCTTACTAAAGGAATAATTCCAACAACTAATCCTGCACCTACCATAATTAGTCCTATTCCAACGTCAAGATAGTATGAAATTAGATGAGAAAATACAAGTCCGATGACTACAACAACAAGACCCAAGGCAACAGAAAGACCCACATGACCAATCGCAGTCATAAACGATATTCCAAAGAGCCTTTTTGGAGCCCATTTTTTGTTTCTTGCGAGAACACAGAGTGTAAGCCAATGATCAGGGGCAGACATGTGTAATATTCCAACTAGAGCAGCTCCAATTACATAAGCAAAGAGATTAGCCATGCAATTACTCGTTCCCTTGTACTGGGATGAAAATTAGTTCCTAAAAAGTATATCCTCCCCCCTAGGATAGGGGATTCAAAGACCTAGTAACTGGAATGTTATACATAATGAAGTTCATTTTTAGAAGCAGAATAATAATTGCAATCTAGTTTAAACTTCTAGATTTAACGATGGATTTTCAGGTTATTGTTTTAAGATTTAGCATTGGAAATCGTTTTACTACAGAGATTTGATAGAGTGAAAAAGCATCTTTTATGTCACTGCATTTTTTACATATACACATCTGGGAGACTTTAGTCAAATCACAGTTATCTGCAAATTCACAATCAGGACATCCGGCAGGACCTCCACAAACTATGCATTTCAGTTGTATAACTTCTGCACAGGCTTGATGTTTGACTCCCAATCCCTTAGCCCATAATGCAACCTCATTGACTTCTATATTTTTCTTGCAAACTAGACATGTTCCTGGAAATTTCATAGGTATAGTACGCCAGCTCATTTCATCATCGCAATTTCTTTTTCCACAATTTCATCATCTGTCTCATTCAGATTAAATTCAAGAGATTTATTTTTTATACAATAGAGAAAGTATGGTAGATAGAAGGTTGAAAATGTACTACGTGAAACGTGCATTTGTTTTGCAAGATTACTAGTCAGTTCTTTGATTGCTCTACCATCCCATCTGATTCTATTAAGAGTAGGCCATGAAAGATTAAATTGAGAATATTTTACTGTTATTCCTTGTTTGTATAGTTTCAACAATATACTATCCAGATATCGCAAAAGTCTCCATTCTTGTTTTCGCATTATCTTTCCGTATAATATGTCAGCTTCAGACAATACATCTAACATTTCCTTTAGTACATTCTTTGGGAGAGTACTTGTTATTACACTTGAATAGAACGCATTAATTTTCTCTCGAGGATCGATTCTTAGGGAATAAAGTATTGCTCGTGCTTCTTCAGATGATTTTGCATTAAAAAATGAATTTAGAGATTCTTCCACATTATTAGTTTCGTAGGACTTGTCAAGTTGAGGTTCAAATCCACCAGCTAACGCTTGAGCAGAATTTAAAATTGATCTTATATCACCACGTGAATCTATAATCACCTTTATCATACTGCCAATTGGTATTGATGCACCTTCTCGCTTTAGAATTTCTTCAAGGTATAATCTCATCAATCGTGGAGGAAGTGGTCTCAGTTTTACTGCAGTTGTGACTTTTTTTATTGATTTCATTTTGTCTGATATATCAGAATTTGCAGCAAGAATTATTGGGATAGTAGGCTCTTTTAGTATATCAATTAGTGCTTCTACACCACCAAAATCAGATCTCCCATGTATCCCATCTACTTCGTCAATGAAGATCATTGGTTTTCCAAGTACACTTGTATTACCAAGAATAGGATTAAGAATTTCTTGAATTTTCTGCTTGCTTCTTACATCACTTGCATTCATACTGATTAAATCGTAACCAAATTGCTTTGCACCCAAAATTGCCATAGTCGTTTTTCCAATTCCAGGTGGACCAACTAGTAGAAGTGGTTTTGTTCCTTTCATCCATTTTCCAAACCATTTCACGAAAAATTCCTTTGCCTCTTCGTTTCCAACCATCTCTAGTAAATTCTTTGGCCTATATTTCTCAGACCACATCATTTCAAATCACTTTGGAATCTTTGATTCAAATTCTTTCCATAATTTTTCTTTTGAAAGTTGATTAAACCAATATACATTGTAATGCTCTACTGTTAAAAAGAGAAATTCGAGAAAGTCTCTGTGAGAGAAACTTTCAGGCAATAGTTCCAGAGCAAGTCGTGCCTCATTTAGATAAATATCACTTTTCTTCATTGTAAATTCAAATCCTTTTTGTACATTACCTGTAAGAAATGTGTAATACAGAGGCCAAGAAGGAACTTTTACAAATTTGTTCTTTATAGAATCCTCAATTTCATTTCCACATCCAACTGATTCTGCAGCTTTTGCCATTCCAAGATAGAAGATTTCTCCAAGTGGAAACCTTGCAAGAGTCATATTCTTTCCCGCAGTTCCCATTACGGCTCTATATTTTTTGTAGCATTGAATCATTTCTTCTTCAGATATACTTTTAGGATTCATTTTTAATTTGAAATCGATGTATTGCCCGATTCGCGCATCTTTGAAACCTCTCTCAAATTCTTCCAAAACTTCTTTCCCTCCAATAGAAATTTTGTCTCTTGCAAGCTTTAAGATGTATGGATTCATCAGCTTATAGTCGTCTAGAAATTCGACATCTTCATCTTTGTCCATTATTCTATCCATGGGTTCACTTAGGTCAATTGCTATTATATGACCATCAATGATATCCGTTTTTTTCTTACTATCATTGGTGTCCCCAAAATATTGAGTAGATGCATCATATAATGCACTAAAAACTGGAAATGTCATTTTAACAAAATTAGAATTGAGTATTCTTGATACTCTATCTAGAAGAGTCTCATAATTTTCTAGTCTCTTTCTGACCTCATCTATTTGTGATTCTTGTAGAATTATCTCAGTGGAACCTACTTCTTTGGCAAATTTTTCTTGAGTTTCAAATGGATTGGGATCAGACTTTATCTCTTTTAATAGATCTTCAGCAAATCTTTTGGTAAATTTTGGAAACTCATCCTCTGCTTCCTTCTTGTACTTGTCAAATAATCGATATCCTTTACTTTTGAATAATGCCTGTTTGATTATGTCTTTGCCTGGTTTAGTGGACAGGAGAGCCTCCTTACTGAAAATGGATTCATCTTTACTGCTCACACATTGGCACAACTTTTTTGCTATTTATGCATTCAGCCTACTTTTTTATTACTTAAAATAAATTAGGACTTGGAAAAGAAATATTTGTGAAAGTAATTGAGATTTTGGAAGAGGCTGCAAAGAGAGTATACAATAATGTAAAGGATCTTGCAGGAACAAAGGAATCTGGCGCAGATCATGGGATGGGAGCAGGCGGAGACATATCACGACGAATTGACATTGTAGCAGAAAAGACAGTTCTTGATTATCTGCGAGAGATAAATTTTGAGTGTACTGTTTTTGGAGAAGAGTGTGGCATGGTTGAATT
>JBGPGB010000154.1:0-4671 GCA_041483595.1 Nitrosotalea sp. | reverse complement strand
GTTTGCCATTTACTATTATGGCTTGAGTTTCACTACGAAGCATTACTCCTAGTTCTATTACCGCATCAGAGCTTCTTTCATCTATAGATAACACTAGGTCTTTTAATACTTCTTCTCCACTATCATTTCTAATGTAAAAACAACGATTAGTAACACTGCCAGATAAAGCCTCTTGAAATGTTACATCATTGAACAGACTTACATCCTCATCAATTTGATGAATTGAGATTGAACCCCCAATAGATTTGTCTGCTTTTGAATTATTTTTACCACCAGACAACCAGAAAGAAATATCATTTTTAATCATAAACTGTCTTATTTAGATTTCTTTTAATCAAAAATAATTACAGGAATCATATATAAAGCAAGGATAGGAGAATAAAAAATGATTGACTTTCAGACTTACCGTACCGTTAATAATCTGCTTAAAGAATCTGTTATGGGAATGCACAGCCTTGGCGTTGTTAGTCCCCAAATTCTAGGCATGTCAAGTAACCGACCTTTAACGACTGAATCACCTATGAAGTTAAAACTTAAAGGTATTCCACATGGAGGCGACGAAGGTGGTCCTCCTGCCCCAATGGGTGATGAAATGGGTGGAGGAATGCCCGGCGAAATGGGTCCAGAAGGTCCAGGCGGCGAAGGTGAAGAAGGCATGGACGGAATGGATGATATGGGCGACGAAATGGGTGATGAAATGGGCGGTGAAGAGCCTGATATTCATGCCAAAATTGCCGAACTAGAAGCCGAACTAGAAAAACTAAAGGCTCAAATTGGCGATGATGAAGATGCTGACCTAGACCATGACGATGATCTTGGCGAACCAGACATGGATGGCGAAGATGACATGGCAGGTGATGATCTAGGAGATGAAGGTGAAGGCGGCGAAAAGCCAGAACTTCCTTTCAAAAAGGGTAAGAATGCTCCTTTTATGAAGAAGGAATGTGGAGAAGAAATGGGCAAAGGCGGCGATGGAGAGCTAGTCAATAAGAAAGCCGGTCCAACCTTTATGATGAAGAAAGCTAAAAAAATGAAGGGCGATGTTGCTGTCGGTAAAGGCAAGAAATGCTCTGATGGCAAAATGTGCAAAAAATGTGATAACAAAATGGACAAGAAAATGGACAAAAAAATGAAGAAAAACATTAAAGAAGAAAACGTTAAACCATCTGATTACGCAAGACCAAAGACACTTGATAATTCGCAAGCTGCTTGGGAACAAAGAGTTTTCAATCAAATTGCATCTTCGGATGTTCGCAAGAAACACTCTAATGGTATGAGAGCATTCACAAATGAAGATTTGCTATTGCCTCCAAATCCACTAGAAGCTGTTCCGCCTCCTGGCCCAGGCCAAGTAGGATTTGCTACACATCAACCTGTAGGTGGTGATTTGGGATTCACAACAGAAGCTATCTCTGATATCATGCAACGATTAGCAAAACTAGAAAAGTAATAAAACAAAAGCCCATTTTTAATGGGCTTTTTTTATTGGGGTATGAAAGTCATATAAATATCTCCTGCCCCTGCTCTTCCTAATTCTCCCTTTTTAGGAATGTTTAACTGATAACCAATTTGTGTTTCTGGTGATATTAGAATCTCTAGTTCTTCTGCAAAATAAGGTCCAAAACCTTCACCAATACAAAAAAGACACTTAGGGTTTTGATATCCAGAACCATTACAATAAGTACAGCGATCCCTAGCCATATGAATAATCTTATGTGGTCGCTCTATGTAACCTTTCTTCTGACAGTGACAACATGGCAATTCTGTATTATCTTTAGCCTTTACCCCATAACAAGCACTACATAATGATCTTTTCTTAATTCTTACAAACTTAGTGCAACCATCCTTTCTTTCTATATAAGAAAGTGGTACATGAACTATAATTCCTCTTCCTTTACGTTCATTTTCTATAAATGAACACTTGATTTCACTAAGCTCTTTCTCTGTAACACTGACAATCTTAATGCTTTTAACCTCTGGCTTAACAGGCTTAGGTTTCGGAGGTTTAGGCTTAGGTCTTGGTTTTCTAGTCTTATAATAATATTGCTGTGTAGCATTATAACTTTTAGGAGGAATGTCCGTACCTTGTAAGTCATATAACTGTCGTTTAGTAGGATCACCTAGAACATCATAAGCCGTTTGAAGCTCTTTAAACTTTATCTCAGCAGAAGGATTGTCTAAATTACGATCTGGGTGATACTTAAATGCTAATTTACGATATGCTTTTTTAATTTCTTTAGGAGTAGACTTTCGATCTACTCCCATTATTTCATAATAATTCATACATTACCACGCTAGCAAACTGCCAGCGAATAAGCTCTATGGTCAGCAACTTCCACCATTGCCACGTCTTGGATTTTGTTTTTGTGG
The DNA here is from genome assembly GCA_041483595.1 of Nitrosotalea sp. Taxonomy (GTDB): domain Archaea; phylum Thermoproteota; class Nitrososphaeria; order Nitrososphaerales; family Nitrosopumilaceae; genus Nitrosotalea. The sequence continues at coordinate 2,301 of JBGPGB010000154.1, read as the reverse complement.
CGGTGTTGGTAGGGTTGGCTGTGGTTGTGGCTCAACTTTTGGTTGAGGAGCTTCTATCCGTGGCGCAACAGGATTTATTGGTTGGGCTGATTCAAGTATGGGGGATTGCTTGTTATATTCAATTCCTCCTATTACTAATCCTAGTACTAGAACCAATAAAGCCAAAAATTTATTACTCATACTTCCTCCTTGTATATATATTTATTTATGAATACTATAATAAAAATAAGGAGAACTCTATGAATAAGAAAGTTAAAAATTTTTGGCTGAATCGAATTGAATACCAAAAGAAACTAATTAGTGAGCCTAAGAAGCCCTTGGTGATTCCTTCTATTTACAACACTAAGGCCGACAAAAAAATTGAAAAAATAGTTAAAAAATTGGATTACCAAATATAAATAACCATATGAAGAAGATAATATTAATACTATTGGCGTTACCACTTTTTGCTATGGTCGGATGCAATAATCAACCTCAACCACAGCCACAACTACAACAAGCAGCACCAGATCGAAAAATAGAAATTGAGATTAAGCCTGCTCCACAATTGCCACCACCTGGACCACCACACGTTGTTAGTCCAATGTATATGACTGGTTATTGGGATGGTTATTTTGGTAGATATGTGAGTGCTAGATGGGCGTTCTATGATTATAGAGAAGGTTGGAATCTAGGTAAATTTGACCGCCAGCACAACATCAAGAGATTCCCACACAATTAAGGTGTAGGAACATAATCATCTGGATATTTACTTTGAGGGTTATTTCTATCAATAACCGGGATATCCAAATTCCGTCTTCCAAATATGGCAAAATTATTATTGATGGCTATTACCCTACTACTAATATCCTGTGCGGCTCTATAGTTGCAATTTTTAAGGAAATTACTTAGTTCTTCTGCTGTTATGACATTATCCTGATTTGGGTCAATGCTTTTATCCTTTTCTGCTAGTGCATTAAAGACTTTTTCCATTATTTTTCCCTGAATACCAACACCACTTTCTGTAGTTGCATTAGAACTAGCAATCATACTAAGTAATTTCTGTTGACTTTCTGGGAGTGAGCTAATGGCAGGCAGACTAGCAGATGCATAACAACTCAACTGCCACCATAAGGTTCTTTGGTTGTTTTCCTCAGCAGCACCAGCAATAGCATTCATTAAAACTGAACGCTGTCCTATATTATGAAGTTGACCACCAGGACCGCCGTGACCGATAGTGAAAACAATTACAGTATCGCCTGCCTCGGCACCTATTTTCATTTGTTGACTAATAAATTCTTGAAGTTTTGTTTGATCTTGAACCTCTATACTATCACGCAAATCAATGCGATTTGTGCTTATCAATGAATTGAGAAATAGTACCTGTAATCTTCCATCTTTGTTTATGAAGTAGTTTCCAATGCCTTTTATTTCAAGACCTTTACTTTTAGCGCCTTGAACAGAAGACATGGCTAAATTGGCATCAATATCTGCAATATTCTCTTTTGAATGTTTTAATGCCAATAGTCTAATTTTAATAGCTCTACTATTGGTTGAAAGTGCTACTTGTTCAATCCTTTGATCTTGAGTGTCTTCTATGACTAATGTTGATGAAAAGGTGAAAGTGGCCAAACCGATTACTAACAAAATGGATAATATTCTCTTCATAAGAATATTTATCATCACTAAAGTTTATTATTTATGCCAATATATTATTTTCTTCTTTTTTTGTTTCATTTCACTTATGTAAAATCTAAACAGGCTTGGCGGCATATCTGGTATGAAGAGTTCACAGGGAAGCCAATCATATCTAATGCCAGCGACAATGCTCGGTGGTAAAACTGAATGCCCACCATAACCACGAAATTCTATGCCTTGCTGAAATTGTTGACAGTGTATTTTCCTGCCCCACCGCATTTTGGGATGCCTAAAAAGATGATGAATTGATTTGCTTGATTTCCATTTTGGATGTGGATAATCTCTGAAAATTTGGTCATTTAAGTATTTGTTTCCACATTCTTTATCTGCTTCAACATCTATAATTTCCCCTAAAAGCAATCCCATATTGGCTTTTGGATGTTCTTCAAAATAACTTTTTATAGCCTTGACATTATAGTATGTAGTCCAATCCGCAAAGGCAGGCCGCTTTGAATCTTCAAGTACGGGAATGACCTTCAATTTGTGTTTTTGTGTGTATATTTTATAAGTTTCAAGAAGTGCAGTCATAAATATAAATATGTCCTTCAAAAAATGGCTAGAAAATATGGAACACGAAAAACAACTGAGCCAAAGCGCAGTTGTTTCTATTAAGTCAAATCCGAG
>JBGPGB010000153.1:0-4704 GCA_041483595.1 Nitrosotalea sp. | reverse complement strand
CCCGTTTTATTGGAAAGAAAAATTGCATTATGCTATAAAAATTCTAATAAAACAAAGTATTTTCAAAAAATGCAAAATGCATTTGAATTTAACAATTTAGGCTGGTTGGGATATGGTTCAGAAAATCATGTAAACTGGCTAGTTGAAATGCATAACAATGATGAGAGAATTACTACTGATTTCATACTGAATAGTTTTGCAGAATTTACACTAAAAAAATATGGCCCTCACGGGTCGATAAAACGATTATCACAGTATCTTTTGATGATTGATGATGTTGATGCTTTAAAAGGATTATATGCCAAAATGTATGAAATTTGTAAATTATTCTTTAGAACATATCCATTTACTGATAAATTCAATTGGCTTTCAGAAGATAAATTTAAAACTATTTCAAATGACGCAATAATTAATGACATGTTATTTATGGCATAGACCAATAGATTATTGCAATCTGTAATTGTACTAATATTGCAGACCCTTTGGTATAGTTAATCATTATTGATATGTGAGATCTCATCCTCATGGTCATGAAATGACATGGACCACATTTTATTCTACGTCATGGAGGCATTCTCCAAGGAGCATCCAAGGGATTTGTTCTTCTCCTGTACAATACTGGATCTTCCTCATCATCTTCAGGTTTGGGATAATCCTTGTAGATTTCATTCAGGATGGTATCATATTCAGGACTATTGATTGCTCTCTTCTCATATCCTAGATTCTTCTTCTGAAAATCCATAACTGCAGAGAGTGAAAGTTCCCATCCATGCACTAAATCATTATGCTTTCCAATAGGATGATTGAAAGTAATCCTTCCTGACTTTGTGTACTCTGCTAACTCGTACATCATTTCCCTTTTCAGAATCCTGAAGAGCTTTGCATTACGCGGAGTTGATATTTCATCCAACATCTCATCATTAGGCCATTGGTATCCCGCATTGAGATATGAGTATCCAGTCTGTTTTAACATGAATTTCGTGTTTGACTGTCCTCCTGAATTGAGAAACTTTACTCCAATGATCTTAGATTCTCCATACTTCCTCTGCAAAGCAAAAGTGAGAAAATCTTCTCTACTGGAATCTATCTTACAAAGCATTGGAGGATACTTGTTGAACTGCTTTATCTGTAGGTCTATCATCTTGTTTGGATCACGCTTTGCCAATCTCATGATAGAAACTATTACTGGATTCCAAACCTGGTCTTCTACTTTATCTCCGTGATGCAATACAGGTTTTTCAAATAATGCGTGAACTACATTTGCAAAGAAATCTCCTTGGGTTGCAACATCTATACCATGAAAGAAGCCAACTAGCTTTGGAAGTTTTTTTATCACTATTTCTCACTCAGATCAGAAATTTTATCATCTGTTGGATTGAACATCATCCAGATATCTGTAGCAAAATCGGTTTTATTTTCAAAGTGTTCTTCCTTGTACCATGTGTTTCCAGAGGCAAAGAAATCAGCGTTATAGAATGTTCCAAACAGAGGGCCTAATCTCCTCTGCTCTGATTCAATAAATGCCTCGTCAAAGAATCCATCTCTCAATCCTAGTTCATAAGTAAACTTGAAAACATGGAAATCCAGATTCTTATCAAGCTTCTTTTTACGCTCTATTGAATTTGTATACCTCTCATACTCATCATAAACAGGACCAGCAGGAGCTCTAGCAGGACATTCCACAATACAAGGGCCTTGTGAGTTTGCAAGTCTTGATAGCATAGCTGCCCACACTTCATTCATTTTCTGTGGAGTTTGCTGTGAGATTGTAATATCAGAACTCCAGATGAAACCTACTCTCTTGTGAGATAGTAATGCTCCTGCAGACATTCCAACTACTATAATTTTAGTTGGAAGTCTTGGATTGGTTGGATTATGCAAATAGATTGTATGAACTTTAGTAATTTCATCCTTGAGAAGACCCATACTTGTAAAATTTGAAGTGATGAGATAATCTCTATACTTATCAGAACCCATCAGGATTCTTCTAAGATCCTGTGCATGAGTTTTAGCTTGCTCATCAGATTGGGCATTGATGATAAGCTCCATCCCTACGCAATCAGTCAATGCATGATAGAGAGTAATTAGAATACAGATTGATGATATGCCGATCTTCTGTGATTTGAGAACCAACAGTTTTTTATATTTTATATGAAGATTCCAGATTTCCATTTGAAGTGATGATAAATTTTCAATCCGAGCTTTTGATTCAGAATGGAAAAAAGGCTGGTCGAGATCATTATAGAATTCCTGTAAATTTTCCGAAATATCCACTGGAAGATTCAGTATTTTTTGATCATCCGATAGTAATTTACTGGTTATCGGAAATGCTTTCCTGATGATGCTGTCTATTGCTGACATTGAATCTTCCCTTTCTCTATCATGTTTTTTATCATGTCTGCAAAAGCTGACTGTGTTGGAATTATTGTTTTGACGATTGATTCTATTATCTGCTGGCGTTTGATGGGTTCTTCTTCCTTCATTAGATTGCCTGCAGACAACTGATGCAGATGTATCAATTCCTCCAGAAATCCTTTCATCATTATTGCATATGCCGTATTTACGAAATAGCTAAAGTCTTGCTGTAACTGCTCTGGTCTCAGATAGTGTTTTTTGTATCGAAAAAAGGTTCTTCTGGAAATTATTATTGGTTTCAACTTACCAGTTTTTGGATCTATCTCCTTAGAAAATCCGAGAATACCTGAATTGATGTAATTTAATGTGTAATCATTTGTAAAATGAAATGATTCACATGTCCACAGAATATTCCTGATATGCAATTCAAATTCATTTTTAGTGCCATTTTTTTGCATGATTGATAAGTTCTCCTGGCAAAATCAGTGCCATTTTTTGAATATTTTTTTCATTGGGGATGTTATAATGCAGGAAACTTTAGTGTATTAAACATGAAATTTTTTCTTATGTCTTGGCTTTCTTCTAAGGATGGAATGGCAACAATTACAGTATATCTCTAATGTTTTGATTGAATATGCGCATATTGGACAAAACCTGTATCCATGGGTATACTTGGGATTTCCTGAATATCCGTTCTCAAACCGTTCACACATTCCTTTACACATACAGCTCAAGTAGTATCTTCCCCCTTCTCGTTTGGACCTGAAATTTTAGTTTGGATGTTGGTCGATGATTCGACAAAGCTGCTTTTAGGTTCGAAATTGGCACTCTGATTGTCGATTTGATTGATGATTGCAGTAAGTTCTTCTAATGTTACCTCTTTTCCAGACTTGTCAAAGATCTTGACTTTGCCTTGATCTAATCGACATTTGATGAATTTTTCTAGGAATGCTTTCACACGTAAATGCTCGATTGTCGAAATGTCGATGAATGTAGATTCTAGACTACCTTCAGCGTTTTGATATTTAGTTGGGAGAAAAAACAGGTGCTGCCTGAGGTTGTCTTGATCCTGTATCTCTTCCAGATAACCATGATCAGCAAGTGGCTGAAGATATGTCTCTAAAAGACGTTTTCTATCAGTTGACACATTTTGATTTTTTACATTGATCTCTTCTGCTATTTCTCTTGCACTTGCTGCATTTACATTTCCATTTACGGTACTTCTTACTTTTCCAATATTCAAAATAGCAAGTCTTATTTTTTCATTGAAGAATTGGATTTTACTTGATGAAATTGATGGTGACTCTTTTGTTAATTCGTTGGCTCGTGCAATGTCAGACTTTAACGCGATTGGATATTCTGATTCATCAATTACTATTTTTGGTCTTTGATCTGAGTGGCTTAACACTAACATCCTGATGGTTCTTTCAAGGATTGCAAATTGTCTTGACCTGTATCCTGCATCATTTTTGAATTGTCTTGAAATCTCCATCGCATACGGATTTAGTATTGACTGTTTTTCCTTGCCAAACGATTTAACATTCTCAATCATTTGAAGAATAATTTGTTTAGCTTCTTCGATCTCTTTTTTGGATATTACTTCCTCTTCATATATCGGACCTGGTAAGCTTGCCTTGAGGCTTTGTAATTCTAACATCTTTCTATATTTTATTGGATTTCCTCTAAGCGAGATGGTGTTGAATCTAGTATTGATCTCATTTGTCTTGTCCTGACTTGCCTCATCTTTAGCAGAACAATAGATCACTGCTGGAAATCCACTGAATACTATTTTTTGCCCTCGCAGCACCCCGCCTTTGGTCTTGTTTACTCCTATGCTTTTGATGAATTTATCATCATGAGATAAATTTGCCTTGAGGGAATTCCACAATTCCATGCTCTGCGAATCAAGAAATATGATGCACTTGTCATTGAAATCGACTAAATCGTATGTTTTACTTTTTAAATCACGTATCTGCTCACGAATAAGCTTGACTTCTTCTGTGTTTTTTCCATCTTTTAGTATTTCCTCAAGTGGTTTTATGACCGAATCATAATCTTGAAAATTTCCTGGATATGCTTCTATGACTTTTCTTGATGCACTATACTTGAATGATTGAGGTGTTGCGTTGGAAAGTTTTAAAATATTTTCTTGTGGAAATAGGCTTGACACTTGATTTACAAGGTATGTTTTTCCCTCTCCACTGGGTGCAAGAACTCTAGTATTCTGGGGATTCTCAGTCCATGCAGATAATATTGTAAGAATTATCTGCTGAATGTTTTCATATTCATCTTTTACTTCTTTACTAGATATTTCAGTAACTGCTGTAAGACTAGCATGCTGATAATCTT
>JBGPGB010000152.1:0-4765 GCA_041483595.1 Nitrosotalea sp. | reverse complement strand
AAATCTTGAAATGAATTCTAAAATACAAAAAATTTCAAATTAGGCTAAGAAATTAGTAGTGTAGTGGACCTAGTTTTTTCTGACATTCATGCTGATATCAATGGGCTTGACTTGATAATCAATACTGTATCAAGTGATGAATTTGTAAAAAAATATGGCTCTTTTTCCAGAATCATCAATCTAGGTGATTTGCTTGAGCGTGGCATTCACCCAAAGGAAGTAATTTCAAAACTAAAATCACTTGAAAAAAATTATCCAATTTGTTCTGTAATTGGAAATCATGATGAAGGATTCTTGAGTGGCAAAAAAGTTAGTGCAAGCTCTTTTGAAAGTATGGATGCACATGAAAAACTTAGTGTCGAAGATCTATCCTTCTTTAAACAAAATAACAATGGAACATTTGGTAATCAAGAATATGTGGATACAAAAAATGGACTTTTTTGTGTTCACGGAGGACCATTGGATCCCAAAAAAATAACTCCTAAAAATGCTGAAAGTGAGGCATGGCTCTATCAAAGAAATTGGCAACGACTTACTGATGAAGGCTTTGAATTCTTTAGCTATCATGGATATCATTACACGGCATCATCTGCTTTTGGAGAGGTAAAAAAACATGTTAACAATCACATTATACTATGTGGGCATCAGCATATGGAGACAGCAATAACACATCAGGGCGGTAAAATTCATGAGATATATTCTAAACTTGTATCAAAAAATCAAAAGATCTCTGGACATATATTAGAAAGTAAAGAAATTGATATCGACCAAACAAAGGACTACCTAATCAGGTTAGGTCTAGGTGGCCCTGCAGGATATTATGGTGTAGGTTCATCGGTGCCTCATTTTGCCATAATACAATACAACCCAAAAAAGGTAATACTATTTACAGTAAATCCTCGAGATACTAACAGAAATATGATATGAATGGAACTGAGATTCTAAGAAACGATCACAGGCAGATACGTAGATTAGAAAAAGTAATTATCAAATGTTATACCAAACTCTATGAGGGTACAGATATTCCATTTTCTGACATTGAAACAATGATTTTAATCATGTCGGAGTTTTTGGATGCAATACATTATGCAAGAGAAGAAGATCAGTATTTTCCATGTGTAGCAACCTACGATTCTCTAAAACAAGAGATCCGAGTATTTATGATTGAGCATGAATTTGGGAGAAGAATAGCATTTAACATTTCAAAATATTTAAAAAAGTGGAAGTTAGGGGAAAATCAAAGAGAACCAGTTGCAAGATTTCTAAAAGCATATGCGGTATACCTTGATGATCATCTAACTAAAGAGGACAAATTCTTTGAGATTGCAGAAAAACAAGTTCTATCACAAGATGAAGAAAAAATGATGTATGAAGAATTTCGGGCAGTGACTGCAGTTGTGACAAAACTCGATGAGATGATAAGATCAATAGACTATCTAGAATCTACGCCTTGGATGAAGACCTAGTTCTCAAAAACTGATCTTACTCTGGGATAAACAGAGACTTCGATTTGTTCTACTGTAAATTTTTGTTGCATATCTGTTGTTAGGATGCACTATTATTATATATCATCACCATAGTATGATAACCGTACATACTAATATGAGTAAAATAGTAAACCTTCGTGTACATGTAGCACCTGTAGGCTTTGAGATAGACAGAATTGCGATTCCTGCTAAACAGATGAAAGCAGATCGAATATGGCTTCTCATGCATGTCGAACCATCAAAGGATAGAGCGCAGGGTTTTATGGAGAAAATTAAAACTCAGCTAAAAAAAGAAAAGATCGAAGTACAAATTGCACATTCTAATAGATTTGATCTTTTCAAACTCTTGAGGGCATTAAAAGAAATTGTACAACAAGAGGAAGGTAATGATATTTTTGTGAATTGTTCTTCGGGATCAAAAATTCAGGCAATTGCATGTATGATGGCATGTATGATGTTTCAGGGAAGCACAAAACTTACACCATATTATGCAGAACCAGAAAGTTACTCTAGTGTAAAAGGAAAACAATTATCATCGGGTGTAAAATCAGTTGTCAAATTACCAGCTTATGAAATCCACATACCAAAACCTATTTTGGTACAAGCTTTGAAAATTATACAAGAAAATGGAGGCAAGATCACTAAAAAAGAAATGGCAAAAATTGCTTACGAAAAAAAGATTATTATCGTAAATGCCAGAGAAGAGAACTTTCAGCAAGCTAGATTTGCAAGTCTTGACAAAAACATTATCCAACCACTTCTAAATGAATGGAAGTTTATAGAAGTTGAAAGGATTGGAAGGACTAGGTGGATTAAAACAACACCGGAAGGACAAGGAGCCGTAGAGTTTCTTGGCTAACCACGTGTAGCAAGTTCAGGTTTGAGGGTCCAAGCTATACCCATTGCAATAAATGGTATGGAAATTAAAACAGCTATTTCCAAATAAGTTTTGAACTGTTCTGATTGCTGGGGACTTGGATTTGACCATATGAAAGGCACAGGTAATGCAGAAGCAAACCAAACGATTGAAAGCATGATTATTATCTTAAGTGCACTTTTCTTTTTTGGAGTCACGTCATAACTTGGGAATCAGGCTAATATTAATTTGATTAAGGTAATTATTTTGTGATAGCACCACCATCTATAGGTAGAATTGCACCAGTAATCCATGAGGAATCTTCTGAAACAAGATAGAGTATAGCCTTCACAACATCTTCTGGAACTCCTATTCTTCCAATTGGATGTTCTGCAACTGCCATTGATCTATCAATTTCATTTCCAAGATATGATCGTGTCATATCAGTTTCCACAATTCCAGGACAAACGCAGTTTACACATATCTTGTACTTGAAGTACTCTATTGCCCACGCCTTTGTGAGTAAGACCAGTGCTCCTTTTGAAGCAGTGTGTGCATCTGCTTCAAAATTTTCAAATGATTTCAATCCCGCATCTGATGAAACATTAACAATGCAACCGCCTGTTTTCATTAAATGTGGTATTGCGGCTTTTGTGAAACGAAACTGTCCGGTTAAATTTATATCAATTACCTCATTCCACTCTTTTTCAGAAATCTCGTGTAGAGGTTTTACTTTAGGAAAAATACCCGTATTATTTACTAAAATGTCGATTTTACCAAAGTTTTCAAGAGTATTTTTTACAACATTTTCTACATCAGATTCCTTTCGAATGTCGCCAGCAATTGCTACAACATTTTTCATTTCTTTTACTGCATTTTCAAGACTTGTTTTATCCTTTGATGTAATTACAACATCTGCACCATGATGTGCCAGTAACATAGCAGTAGATTTTCCAATTCCTCTGCTAGCACCTGTAACAATTGCAACTTTATCGGAAAGTTTCATCCATATCTGAATTCATACATTGTACCAGATTAGTCTGTCGAGGACAATTTTGAAATCATCCATTATTGATAGATCTTGAAAAAAGGATGTCAAAATGATACTATGATTGTAAGTTCCACTAGAGTTTTTTACAATATTTGGTTAAATATTCTAGAAACATGGAAAAATACACACAAATTCCTAAATATAACGATGTATTGTAGTATATGATGCAGAAAGATGTAAAATCTACTGCTTAAAAGAGCGTGGCTCCGTAGACCGATGTAATGAAATCCCACTTGAGTGCGGATTAAAAGAGGTAATCTCTACTTGTCTACGAACAAGGGCCACGCCAATAAATTCAAGAACACTGTACAGTAAAAATTAATTTTTTAGTTTAAAAAATTTTTATTGAAAATTAGTTTGAAAAATTAAATAATTTTTAATTCAAACGATTAAAGATGATTTTGCAAAAAGTTTAGAGCTTGAGCGACTCTTTCAATCCCTTGTATCTATTTCGAATTGTCACCTCAGTTACCCCCGCAGCTTGAGCAACATCCTTTTGTGTCTTATTCTCTCCGTTCATAACACATGATAGGTAAAGTGCAGCGGCTGCTAATCCCATTGGATCCTTTCCAGCAGAAATTTCCATTTCTGCTGCATCTTTTAGAATTTGTAGAGCTCTTCTTTTTGTCTTTTCGCTCAAACCTGCTTTACTTGCAATTCTTGCCACACATTTTATCGGATCAACAACTGGCATTTTCAGATCAAGTTCTCGTAACAACAATCTGTAACATCTTGCAACATCTTTTCGCTTGATGTTAATTCCATTTGCAACATCAGTAAGTGTCCTTGGAGTTTCAGTATCTCTACATGCAGCATACAGTGCAGCAGCTACAAGTCCTGGAATTGATCTACCTCTGACAAGACCTTTGTCAAGTGCCTTTCTGTAAATATAGGCAGTCTTTTCAATTACTGCATCAGATAATGCAAGTTTATCTTTTAATCTATCAAGTTCACTGAAAGCCTGTCTGAAGTTTCTATCTACTGGTTCATGAACTTGACTTCTACTATCCCAAGTTCTCAATCTTTCAATTGTACTTTTCATAGATGCCGAAAGTGGTTTTCCTGATGCATCTTTGTCAGCAGGACCAATTATTGTTGCAAGACCCATATCATGCATTGCAAGTGAAGTTGGAGTTCCAGTTCTACTTCGATCTTCATGTTCTTCTTTAGAAAATGATCTCCATTCTGGACCAGATTCTTCTACACGTTCAGTAAGTACAAAACCGCAACCACCACAAAACATTTCTCCTGTAGTATTATCAGTTACCATCGGACCTTTTCCACAACGAGGACAACGTCCACCACCACCAAAGGATTCGCGCGCCATATAATATCTTATAAGAATTTCGGTTAACATAAATAAAAAGGTTT
>JBGPGB010000151.1:0-4862 GCA_041483595.1 Nitrosotalea sp. | reverse complement strand
GGCAATTCTGGAAATATAACTCTAGTCTTAATTAGTGTATCGCTATAAACTGTTGGACATTCAAAACCAATTAATCCTAGTTTGAATTCGTCATACTTGAAATTCTGGCCGATTAGCTTCAGTCTTCTCAACTGAACATCAATTAATCTCCATACTTCATCTAATTCACTATCTCCCATATCAGTAAGTTTGTGCTTACCTATTTGACTTAATAATGGAACTGATATAGCATGATCTTTACTGAATGCAAATCCAACACATACAGGAACACAATTTATAGATTCGATATCAACTACTGCTTTATCTAAATGTTTATAGCGTTCGAAGAATCTATATAAATCTAGTGAATTGTGGCATACATCTAATTGCCTAACTGGTAAATTCAATTCTCTAGTCTTAGATTCCTCAACAGCACGTATAATATCAGCCTCAATAAGTTTGATATACGTATATTCAAGTCCCCCTTTATCGCCTCGTGTAAATAGAGCGGCTGGATGTATTGTGCTTACAGTTTTAGTAACTCCATCTTTAGCAGTTAGTATAGAGCCCCTATAATTTAATATGCCCGTGTTCCCAGTAACGGCTTCCATTGCTTTATCGCCGACACATAGGATACATTTAGGCTTGAATACATTTATCTCCTCATCCCATAAAGCTTTGATTTGCTCATTTAAGTCTACACCGATAAGATGTAATTTAGTAAAGTCATTCATCGGTGGTCTATACTTTACTACATTAGTTATATATACTTGAGAACGACGTATTCCAGCCTTTAATAAAATAGAATCTAGAATTTCACCTGAAGGGCCACAGAATGGGATTCCTTGTTCATCTTCATGAGCACCTGGCGCTTCACCTATAACCATCAAATCATGTATTATAGGTCCAACTCCGGAAATATATTTTGGGCTCATATTTTCTTCTTTAATCTCCTAATTCTTTCCCTTTCTCGATGGCACTGTGTGCAATTCTTTCTATTATGCCTATCTATAAATACATGATGATTCGGATTATTTGGGCATAATCGATATTTAACTCTCTTATCTTGCATATTATCTTTTTGGGTGCCAATATATAGATGGCTATAATTAAAACATGCCTTATATGAGCAATTCGATTTATGGTTAATTTGTAATTTTGAATTGAGAACAAAACCTAGATAGGCGAATGCTGATGCCCTATGTATTAGTATGGTTTTATTTCCTATCGATATGCTATCATACTCATTATAATTAGTACATCCAATTCTTATCCAGCATTCATCTAATATAAACTTTAACCTATCTAATCTAGCCGCAATAATAAGAGGAGTAACTTTCCTAGATGTACCCCTTAGCTCCCTCAATATATCTCTAGTTTTTGGCACTAATTTATTGTCTCGTTTTCATCATGAGTTTCGCCATAATGATGTTTAGTATTGTGCTCAAAATGCCCAGCCTCAAGTTCGGCCGTAATTAACTCCGCATGACAAGCTTGGCAGCCGTATCCCATGAATATACCAATAGCTGTATATATATCAATAACTGATATAAATATATCAGATGATGGATTAGATTTTGCATATTCAATTAGGAGCGGTTCTAGTTTACTTTTAAGTTCATCTATTGTCATTACTAATCATCTCATCTATGATGCTTTACGTCTTTAGATTTTTCTTCTTCTCTATCAGCTTTACTTCTTCCCATGCTATCTCTGGTGCCTTTACACTTAGGATAGTCCTTACATCCCCAAAATACGCCAGTGCTTGTGTGACGAGAAATCATTGGCCCATCACATTCTGGGCATTTAGTATCTTCTATTGGCATTTTATTGTCCCCATCTTTAGCGATTTATTAGTTACTAATGCTAATCTATATCAACCAATTTAATTTCTCTTTCTTTATTCTTAACTAACTGAAGTGCATCTTTAAGGCTATTACACTTTTTGATGGCTTTCTCATGTGTTTTCAGCCATGATGCTACGTGAATATTCTCGCTAACTGAACCTAATGACCTATTTAGAGCTTTTGAAGTATCTCTCAACGTCCAATTAGATTCACTTTTGCATTGATAGACATGAAAGTTATGTATCTCTATTGCTAGAGATAGCCAGTGACTTTTAATAGGAGGAGATTTTGAATGACTTGGCATAATAGCTACTCAACAAAAATATACATCACATCTTTTTTATCGTTGGTATAAGAATTCTTTTTACTAAAACTAGCTGATGTTAAAGAACCAGACTTAAGCTCTAACCATACTTTAACATCTATCTCTTTGTTTTCTTGCTTTTCTAGCATCGCAATTAGTTCTTTGAGTTTCATTTTTGTCCTTTGAAGTTATCCTAAATTCAACTGTTGTCGTAAATCAAATAAAAGCACTTACCAGTGTGGGCCACTTTATCCACACATTCAATTCAGACACTCTCGGCTATCATGTAGGTTATGTGTTTAGTTACATGATTGGTAAGTAAAGAACTACTCGACTACTTGCATGTATTTTACTTAGCTCGCAGCTCGGAAATCCGCGACGTCGTTATATTCATTGCCCAAATTGCTCTTACCCCTCTTGATGTAAATCTGAAGCTTATGCCCAACAGTCTGAGCAAACAATTCAGACGTCAGAACATAATTGCCATTGTCATCCTTTGGAAATCCCAATGCTTCCATGAATGATTTGTTGTACTTCAAGCCCTTCTCATTCAAGAGCTTTCGGCATTCAATACCCTTGTTTGGCCCATCAATAATCTTGAAGTGGAAAATGCAGTTCGTAGAACCATCTGTATCCGCACCTTTCTCTTCATAATTAGCAATTGCAACGGGATGCCAACCAGGAGCGGCTAATCCAACACTTGCTAAATCGTCTGGAGTAAGTACTTGTCTCATTGATTTAATCCTCTATTAAGTTTGTGAATTGAGTTTACGACTACGTTTTCCACTGAGTTTGCTTTAGTTCAGTGAATGGATTGACTGGTTTTGAGTCTTCAATCTTTTTCAAGTCATTCGTTTCCTCCTGTAGTTTTTTAACCCTTTCACGCCAAACATCATAGAATAACTTATCGGTAATATCAAATTCTCCCTTTAACCCAATATTAGATTTGGCGAAATCGTCTTCAGCAGAACTATCAGTTGATACCATGTATTGAATTGAATTAGTACCACTATTAGAGTTCCAATTAGATTTTTTGCTAAAGTGATAAATCTCACTAAATTGACCTGGAACAATGCCCGCAACCTTACTGCCGTATGTGACAATAGGATTGGTCTTAATTACTTTAATTCCGGCTCCACTACCCTCAATCTTAATACTTGGGACTGGGTGACATGTCCATATGATATGCGCTGGAATTGTCCTGCATATGTCTAATGCTTGTGTAACAAGACTTGTTTCAACCTTATATTCATCGAAATCGGGAATAACCTTCAGTTTATCCTTATTCTTTCTGTCATCTCGGAATGATAAGCTCCAGTTAACGGCTCCACTAGTCATGGTCGTAACTGAGTCTGTAATTAGTGCGAAATAGCGGCAATCCTTAGCAAAGTTGATATATCTATTTAGATACTCATTGGCATTATAGGCGCCAAATATGTCAATTTCGATATTTTTCAATAGCTCTGGCCGCTTAATCACATTACGAAAGAAATGGACTAGTTCTACTGGAGATTTCTTATCCCAGTAACTTATATGAATCGGTCCTTCAACCGCAAATGTGGCAGCGGCTAGTGTCTTGCCGAAGCCAAAAGATCCCTTCATTAGTATTGAAATCTGACTATCCAACGTTAATTCACTTGCTTTCATTTTTCTCCCTTGAAATAAATTCAGCTATTGTTACAAGTCTTCATTACCAGTTAAGTTATTAAGTCTATCACGCAAATCATCTAATTCTTCAGTTACAACAGATGAGCTAATCTTAGAATTCTGTTTAGTAATATAATGACTTTTACCAGTCTGGCTATCAATAACCTTAACTTTACCACAATTAATGCAATGCGGCCGTTTAAGTTTAATATGAGCTTCTGTCATAATAAATTGATTATTGCAGATATGACATAATGTCAATTTACCAATAGATAAAGCTACTTCAATCTTATAACTACAGTTAAGTGTGCAGAAAAAGACTGAGTTACCTGTCTTATATTTATATTTCTGCAGTTTGTGGACGTGTTTCTGAATTGACATTTTCTTTACTCTAAATCTAGCTTAGTTGATATATCTATTTAGTTCACCATTCATCAAGACATGTTCTTGAATCTTCATCAATCTCATCTAATGTAATTCCATTTATATCAATTCTATTAAATAGCTCTCTAAATACTTTCTTAAAATCATTTGTACTCTTCACCTTGAAGGTGCATTGATTCGGAGTTTCTGAATCTAGAATAATCTCATTGGAATTATGATCTATTAGAATAATCATTGTATCGTCCCATTTACTATAACGAGTTTTTCTTGATTATGAACCAGTTCGATTGCAACGAATTTGTCATCCGCCAACGGCTCTCCATTATTAGCGAATAGTGTATAGTTCATCTTTCCTTTATACCAGATCATGTAGCCGTAACCTATCTTAACTTTAGTTTCCTTTGCGTTTATTGTATCTGGTGCAAAAACAATAACTTGATGTAGCATTCCTGTACGTGATTTAATTGTGCTTCTTAATGGATTTATTGATTTCATTTAATTTATCCATATTTCTATTCACAGAGTTACTTAATAGAATTGACCCAAATCCGTCGTTGAAATTCTTCAAGAAACTCTTAAGATTCTCAATTCCACTAATTGTAATTTTAATTCTTAAAGCATTACTTTCATTAGGAATAAACTCAATTGAATATTCTTGCTTATTATCATCTTCTGTTATAACTAAACTGTCTCGTATCTCT
>JBGPGB010000150.1:0-4876 GCA_041483595.1 Nitrosotalea sp. | reverse complement strand
GTGCATTTATAACGGCTCTTCTTGCGCCACCAGTTATTTTGATTTGGTGGTTATTACAATAAGGATTATATGGAAAGTATAGAATTAAATTATAAAACGCCACATAGGGGAATTTGTGTTTGTGTCTGTGAAGCGGGCAAGATAAAGAAGAAAAGAATTTTTACTAAAAATGCTCTTAAAGAGCAAGTTGAAAATCTTAAAAAGGAAGTTGCAGAGAGAAGACTTATTGGAGAATTGGGGCCACCTACAGACTTATATATTCATATAAGTAATGCATCACACATAGTTACTGATTTGTATATGGATGAAGATAGGTTAATGGCAAGAATAGAACCTATTCACACGCCGTCTGGTGAAGTGTTAAAAAGACTCATAAATGAAGGTGTGAAAATTGAGTTTAGGATGAGTGGAATAGTGGGTAATTTTAATACTAATGATGATGGAGTTATGTTAATAGAATCTTATAAATTGGTGCAAATATATGCAAATACTTAAAGAAAGATTGAAAGATTGGCAAGATTTTGATATTGCCACATTTTACATAGGTGTTTCTCTAGGGTTATTTGAAGATATAACTCCTGGTGAACAACTATCTACTATTTGGGACAAAGTGCCGAAGTGGGTGCTGTGGTCCAATAACAAGACTGGTAATGCATTATCAGAGATTTTAACTTCTATGGTAACTATTGGCGCTTTAGAAGTTGATGAAGATAGTAGATTTAGGTGGAATGAAAAGTATGAGGAAGCCGATTGGGAATATTAAGAGGTAAAAAATATGAAAGTATATGTAATAATGAAAGTGGCTTTGCAGGAAATGGGCGAATTTGCTATGGGGTCTATTGAGAAGATATTTGATGATAAGGCTAAAGCAGAAGCCTTTGTTAAAAATAAGAATGCAATATGGACTGAAAGTAATCAGGGAGTAAACTATTATTGTGAAAGATCAATTACAGAATCAGAGGTAGAGTAATATTAATAAAAGGATAATATGAGTGATTTAGATTTTACAGAGAAACCGCCAGAATTAAATCTCAAAATGGTTGCTGAATCAGATGAGATTGTGTCCATTATTGTTGTTCATAATGACAAGCCTCCTTATTTAAGTTTGTGCTTACAGTCTATAGCCATTGCATCAAAGAACAATAATTGTGAGATTATAATTGTTGATAATGGTTCAAAAATGCAAGATTCTATAGCATTACTTGAAGCTATGGAAAAGCACGATGAGTGTAAGGTTATACGCAATGCAGAAAATCTAGGATGGACGAAGGCAGCAAATCAAGGTGCTAAAGCAACCAATCCTGCGTCTAAGTATTTTATTTTCTTACACCACGATGTTGTAATCTTAAACCACTCTTGGATTGATATTTTAATTAATATTTCTGAATCTAATGACTCTGGATTAGTTGGAATCTCAAAATCAACTTATAGTCAAGAAGATGTAAGTGGTAAGAAAATTAAGATGGATTTTCTTGAAGAATGGTGTATGCTTACGACTAGAGAGTGTTGGGAAGATTGTGGGCCTTTCAATGAGAAGTTGCAACAAGTTGGAGCGCCTTTTATGTATTGTTATTCAGCACAATTGAATAACTACCATCCTCAATATATTCGTAATAATATGGTTCATCATTGGGGAATCTTTTCAATGTCTGTTAGTGATTTTGAAAGATATAGCGATCAGGCCAGAAACCTTTTACCAACAATGATACGGGATCAACAGATTAAGTTTAGTAATAAGATTTAGAGGTATATTATGAATAAGCTATGGTGGTTCGTTACAGCAGTATGTTTTCTAGTTGGTGGAATGATTGTATATGAAAACAACGTTAGGGTGGTTCAACCTCCACAACCACCACCAATAGAAAAAAAGATAGACAAGGTTCTGCCTCCTAAAGCACGGCTTCCACAAATTACAAATAGGATACCAGGACATTTAGCTTATAAAGATGTTATAGTCCAATTAGACAAATGGCAGAAAGAAGCTCCCGATTTTGTTGATAGAGGAGTGTATGGACAATCTGCTAAAAATCAACCACTTCATTACATCAGAGTAACCAACAAAACAATAGTCAATATAGCACCAAGAAAAGTTGTCTTGATTACAGCATGTATTCACGGCAATGAACCTTTGGCGTCTAGTACAGTCATGGCATTTATAGGAAATATGCTTGCTGACTACGAATCTAAAGAAGATGTTAAGAACCTGCTTGACAATCGTGATATTTATTTTGTGCCAGTAGTTTCACCAGACAGCTTCCCTAATAGCAGATTCGTAGACGGCGTTGACCCAAATCGTAATTTCCCAACTTTAAAAAATCCCAATATGAAATCATCTCCATCAGTACAAGGATTGAGAGATTTGGTATTGAAAATTAAACCAAATGCTGTAATATCAGGTCATACATGGGGAAGGGTGTTTTTATTTCCTTATGGCGATGACATGAATAATTGTCCCGATTACGCCAGCTACAAGGCTCTCACAAGTAAGATGGGGCAAATGTGTGGTTATCGTCATATGCGGGCCTGTGACATGTACGGCGGCGGTGGTGGGATAAATAATCCTCCACCAAAGAACGTCCACGACCACGGGCATGATTTTTCAATGATTCCTATTTATGGAAGCGAAGTAGATTGGTATTACAGACAAGGCGCTTTTGCTATTGTTATGGAAATGGGACAACACCAAAGAGTTCCATCTATGGAAGATACTAGGGTAGAGTTTGAGATGACCTATCGTGCCGTCCTTGCATTTATAAATGAAGCTCCAATGGTGGAATTAAAGTTGAGATAAAAATGCTTGATATAGAACCACTATTTGAATCATGGATAGAAGGGAAACATCTTTGTTTAGTATGCACAAAGAAATGTGCTGTAAGGGCGTTATGGACAGGAACAAGGGTTATTGTGCCACTTTGCGAAGATTGTGCATCTAAATGGAACGTTTATGACTATATTATCTTGAAAAAAATAAAACCCCTAAAGTTAATGTGGGGAATAGTAAAATTTAAAATATTTCACCCTTTTCAACAACCATCCTTACTCTCTATATGTAAAAGTGCTAAAACTTTTAAAGAATGGGCGGAGAAAATGAAAAGGATACAAAAAGAGTTAAAGAGAGATTAACATGCCAACAACACAAGAAGAAGCTGCTACAATTCTAAAAATATCACACGAATACTTTCCAGCAGAGAAACTCAAAGAGTTATTTACTAGGCTAGATGAAGAGGTAGGAAAGAAAACAGAAAATGACTCATTAAAGAAGTCATTGCAGATGATGAGAATGTTAGTTGATCCTCCAATGCCTCCTCCTCCATTATGGCTGTGGGGTTCTTTTTATAGTTTAGTTGTAATGCATTTTGTGTTAGTAATAGCAGAGATTGCTTCGTTTTTTGCATTGCCATTTTTAGCAGAGTGGTATATTGCAATTCCATCAATGACATTCCTGTTCTTCTTTACAACAAGCAGAAATGATTGTCAGTTAACCAACCTGGAAAACTTAATGCGTAGAAGACTAGGAATGAAGCGAATAGGTGGATTTGTGGGTCATTATGTTGTAAGGCCAGTGAAGGCTTTAATATGGAAAGGTCAATGAAAAAGTTATTAATAGTCAGCACTTACGGACAAGACGCCGTAGAAGATTGGTTTGACTTACAACAATACTTTATATCAAAACACACCAAGGATTTTGACTTTGGTGTTTTTTTGCATGATATTAAAGATGAAGAACCTTTTCACGATTGTAAAATAATAGGCAAAACATCTGGTGATCTTTTGTATACATTACCAGAAATGTTCCACCAGATTTATCATTACTTTAGAAACAATAAGTATGAAAACTATCTCTTGCTTGATAGTGATTGTTTTCCAATAAAGGATGATTGGTGTGAAAACTTATTAGAACTTATAGGAGATAGATATTATGCTGCACCCGTTAGAACAGATAATTTGGACACTACCCCTCATCCTTGTGCTCTCTTTATTCGTGGCGAGCATATTAATAAGCATCTTTTCTTCTTTAGACGACCATCGGTAGGTGCTGTAAAGAACTTGACTGGTGAAGAGATTCAAGATATCGGAACTGGCTTTAAGACAGAATATAAGGATAAACCAATCTTTTATCCTTTAATGCGATCCAATTTTGTTAATATAAATCCAATACTAGCTGCTGTTTATGGTGATACTTTTTATCATCATGGTGCTGGTAGTAGGATGCCTTGGTTTAGGTCTACTCCTTATTGGAGAAAGGTTTTACCAGAACAATACAATGAGAGTTTGAATTGTTATAAGTGGTTAAGAAGAAACCCAGAGAGATTTGTGTCTAAATTGAGGGGAGTAGGAGTTAATATAAAGGAAATGATCTTTAGCGGATAAATAATACATGGCATCATCTAGAACACCAACGTCGCAATCCCCATCAGAGGGACCGCCAAGCAGTAGAGTACCAACAAGGCCGGAAGAGGGTGATTATATCATCAACTGGCATATGCAGTATTGTATTAGTCTTCTATTGCAGTCCGAGGCCCAGCTAAGAAGTCTTTCAGATCAAATTAAAGCAGAAGTTGTAAAAATGAAAACCGATGGAGATTTCATTAAACACGAACTTCCTGGTCCACACTCTCACTTAACAAGACTAAGAAATGAAGAGAGAGATTTGAGGTCTACATTGGAATCCATTACACAGCTTCAAGAACTTTTCAGATTGATTTCTAGTCGTTCATCTGACCGTATTATACCTTAATTAAGAAATGATCTAACATATTCATAGTTTTCTTGAGCATAATAAGAAGAACCTTCAATTTTTATTATAGTACCAGAAGCAACTCCATTTTGAATATAAGGTTGTATTACGGAAGCCTTATTTAAATCTAGATAAAAT
>JBGPGB010000149.1:0-4897 GCA_041483595.1 Nitrosotalea sp. | reverse complement strand
TTAAGTTTGTTAACTTTGTCTACTATTACATAATCTGCATTTGTTGAAGTATGAATTGTAGAGAGTTTTGTTTTGATTCCTTTAAGATCAATAGGATCTAGATTTACCATCTTGATTCCTTCTTTTTCTACCTCAGACAAGAATTTACCCATCTGACCCCTTGGAACTTTTGGGATAATAATTAATTCTCTATTTTTGCTCAAGATATTTCTCTGCTTCCTTTGCCGTTTCTTTTCTAAATATTATTGCAGACAGAGCATGAGTCATCTTACTTGGATCCTTATGTTCAAAAATATTTCTACCGTATGTTACTCCTTTGGCCCCTGCCTCCATAGCTTCTTCGGTCATTTGTAATACATCCTTGTCGGTCTTTGCTTTGGGACCTCCAGCTATGACGATGGGTACAGGAGTACTCTTGACTATTTTTTTGAATGAATCTACATCTCCGGTATAGAGTGTTTTTACAATATCTGCACCGCATTCTGCACCAATTCTTGCAACATGTCCAACTATGTCTGGATCATGTGGGTTCTTGATATTCTCTCCTCTTGGGTACATCATTGCTAAAAGGGGCATGCTCCATTTATGACAATCATCTGCAATTCTGCCAAGCTGTTCTATCATTTCAGGTTCTTCTTTTCCTCCTATGTTTATATGAAGTGAAACTCCGTCTGCACCTAATCGTAATGCTTCCTCAACTGAACCTGTCAACATCTTTCTATTTGGTGACATGGATAAAGAAGTACTACCTGAAAAATGTACAATGAGTCCTATCTTGGTAGGTTTTGGCAAATTCTTTAAAATTCCTTTGTTGATTATGATAGATGTAAGACCAAAGTATTGGCAATTGTAAATTAATGCATAAGGATCTTCTATTCCTTTTAGCGGACCACTTGATATTCCATGATCCATCGGTATGCAAAGCATCTTACCATTGCGAAGAATACGATTCATTCGAATCTGGTGGCCAGTTACCATTGGAGTTAATCGCTGATGTGCCCTACTTAAAAATAGCGGGGAAATGTGACGAATTTTTCGATTTAGACAACTGTGAAAATAATAATCAAAATGAGAATTGTCTAGAGACTTTTTTAAAAATTAATTTTGATACTTTTCGAAACTTGTCTTGGCAATGGAAAACAGAACATGAGTACATTTTTGAATAAAAATCTATTTTATTTTCAAAGGATTAAATACAATAAAGAAAAAACACACTCAATTGAGTCAACTGACAGAGCAACTTCATAATTCTGAAATTGGTGATATTATGGAAAATTCTCTTGGTGGTAAAAGACCTGAAGTTGAAGAATGTAAAAGACTTTTGGATTCTGACGATGTTCATCTGATGGGAATGGTTGCTGGGTACTTGACAAGAAAGAAGTTTGGACGACGAGCTTCATTTGTAGATAATATGATTCTAAATTATACCAATGTATGTATTACTGATTGCAAGTTTTGTGCGTTTTACAGACCTCCTGGACATGAGGAGTCTTACACTGTTACGCTTGATCAAATAGAATCAAGAGTAAAAGCTGCATGGGAGATGTTTGGCATAACACAGGTGATGTTTCAGGGAGGGCACAATCCATCTCTTAATATTGAATATTTTGAAGATGCATTCCGACTGATAAGAAAAAAATTCCCTACCGTTGGAGTTCATGGACTTTCTGCATCTGAGATTGACATGATCTCAAAAGTTGAACATACAAATACAAAAGAAGTTTTATCAAGGCTCAAAGAAGCAGGTATGCAATCAATTCCAGGTGCAGGTGCCGAGATTTTAGTTGATGAAGTAAAACAAATCATTAGTCCAAAGAAGATCAAAAGCAATACGTGGCTTCGAATAATGGAAGAAGCTCACAGTCTTGGAATTCCTGCATCTGCTACCATGATGTATGGTCATGTTGAAACTAGGGATGACATCGCAGAACACTTTATGAAAATTGCAACACTTCAGGAGAAGACAGGTGGATTCATGGCATTTATCCCATGGAGTTTTGAGCCAAATAATACTTTAATGCAAAAACAAGAGACTGTAAAATACTCAGCAGGTGGAACCCAACTTCTAAAGATGATTGCTATCTCAAGAATAATGTATAATGATCTAATTCCCCACATCCAGTCTTCATGGCTTACTAATGGAGTCGCAATGGCACAAATGGCCTTACAGTATGGAGCGGATGATTTTGGGGGAACGCTCCTGGGGGAGGAAGTCGTCTCTTGTACAGGGGCTCGTTCCACCGAACTTACTGGTACAAGAATAATTCAGGCGGTAAAACAAATTGGTTATGAGGTTGAAGAACGCGACAATTTCTATAACATCATTAAAACTTACTAAAGTCCATAACTAGTCCACTTGGAATCTACAATATTTTTTGTAGATTCGTCTGATTTTACAAGTTCTTGAATTTCTCTTTGATATCCTTCTTCCTTTGTTTTCTGGGTTGCATCTATTCCAAGTTTTGAACCCAAATTTACAAGAGAAGAAGCAGGATCAAGCGTATCCGTTGGGGTATTGTTAATTATTGTAGTATCTCTAGCAGCATCAGCCCTTGTTGTAATTGCCCATATTACATCATTCAAATCATGAACATTGACATCTTCATCTACTACTACAAAGATTTTGGTTAGTGCAAGCTGGCCCATGCCCCAAAGACCCATCATTACCTTTTTAGCCTGTCCTGGATATCTTTTCTTTATCGAAATTATTGCCATACCTTGAAACCATCCTGAAGCTGGCATTGCAAAATCCACAACCTCTGGATGAAACATTCTGATAAGAGGTAGGAATGAACGCTCAATTACCTTGCCAATGAATGCATCTTCTAAGATTGGTTTTCCTACTATTGTTGTAAGGTAAATTGGTTTTTGTCTTCTCATAATTCCTGTTAGTGTGAATACTGGATATGGTTCAGGTGGTGTATAGTATCCTGTATGATCTCCGAATGGTCCTTCCATTCTAATATCCGAAGGGTCAACATATCCTTCAAGTACGATCTCTGCATTGGCAGGAACTTCAAGATCTATTGTTTTACATTTTATTGTATTGATTCCCGATTTTCTCGTAATTCCTGCAAAGACATACTTATCAAGTCCTTCAGGTACTGGAGCCACTGCAGAAAATACTGTTGCTGGATCGGCACCAATTATTATTGCTACTTCTATCTTACTCCCTGAATCTTTCTTGATCTCGTAATGATGTGCACCACGTTTGTGCTTCTGCCAATGCATGAGTGCGTGAGTACCATCAATAATTTGCATCCTGTATACTCCAAGATTTCTCACGCCAGTCTTAGGATGGCGTGTTGCAACCAACCCAAAGGTGATAAATTTACCAGCATCCTTTGGCCATGTTTTAAGAATTGGAATTTTATCAAATGATGGTGAGTTCTCTATGACTTCTGCGACAGGACCATTTTTTTGTAACTTTGGTGCAATATCTAGCATCTTTGAAAATTCTGGAAGTTTTCTTAGCTTGTCAAAAATTCCGGTTGGCATTTCCATCTTTGTTATATCAACAATTCTCTGACCAATTTCTGTAAAGTCTTTAGTTTCTAATCCAATTTCCAGTCTCTTCAAAGAACCGAATGCATTTGCGAGTACTGGCATGTCATAATTTTTGACATTTTCAAAAAGTACAGCGGGACCATTTGAATACATCACTCGACTGAGGATTTCTGAAATCTCTAGATTTGTATCCACTTGTGTTGTGACCCTTTTGAGTTCTCCTGCTTTTTCTAATTTTTCAATAAACTCTGAGAGATCCTCAATAGGCATATCTTTACTGAATTTACATATTGTATAAGCTTAACTAGATTGTTATCTAATACACAAGAAAAAGATCTAACAAAAGAACTTTAATTATCCTCTGGAGGGAATCAATCAAGTTGAGCGAACAAAAGTGTGCAGTCTGTGGAGGTCAGGGAAAAATTGTCCTCCTTGATACTCAATGCTCATTTTGTAACGGAACTGGTGAATTTTCAAAAACTGCCGACAGCTACATGAAGTCTCATATTTGTCAGTGTATATTTCTTGACAGGATAACATGTCCACTCTGTGGAAAAAAATGTCATCATGATACTCCAAACAAACCAAAAGTCTTGATTAGTCCTATTTAGAAAATAGGAGGGATTTCATTCTTCTTATCATGTCCTCCAGATCCGAATCTGCAGTAGAAGCATTGATCTGATTGCATGTACTTGAGCTGCTCTATTTTTATTGCACCTATCTTGAGTGCAATTTTTGTTAAAACTCTGTATTTTAGTGGCATCGATGGAATAACTTCCTTTAGGTACACGTTATAGTGATCTGGGCAAAACTTTAGTGTAATATTGCTTGACTCCCTTGAAGTCTGGCTAACCGTTTTTGCTACTCCTATCTGCTCTCGTATGTACTCGTGTTTTGGACATGGACAATTCCTTCCTCCTGGATGCTTGTAAGCTGGGGTATTTTTCCAGTCAAAGCCCGGATAATTCTTCTCAAAGTCGTCCAACGCCTAAAAGACGGCCTTGCTTCATATAAAACTTCTATGAATTCAACCAAACTTGAACTTGATCAAAATGTAAATAAACTGCTATATCTCACACCTACTGTATGTCTAAAGAAGTACAACCAAAAAAAACACGTTCTATTAAAAAAGTTACAGAGGGATCTAACACTGCCGATCTAGAAGCAAAAATAGCAGAACTCGAAGCAAAGCTTGCTAATTTGTCATCACAGGTAACGCCATCTGAGGCAAGACCTGCAAAGACCAGTGCTCCTCCTCCAAAACCACAACCAAGACCAGCAGCTTCAGGTCCAACTCATGGTACACTCCCAGCAGGAATGAAACCAGCTGAATCTCCAAAACCAGAGCCAAAACCACAACCAAGACCAGCAGCTTCAGGTCCAACTCATG
>JBGPGB010000148.1:0-4904 GCA_041483595.1 Nitrosotalea sp. | reverse complement strand
TTATGACTTTGATAAGAAGCATGACCTCAGCAAAATGAGCAATTCAGAAATTAGAAGGGCATTTCAGGCTCTTATAAATGATGATGATGAAAATGAATTGGGTAGATTAGCAATGGATTTTCGTGGGTGTGGAAATGCCCACGATGTAAAAGAGCAAAGAAAAGTTATAGTTAAAGAATATGCTAAGGTAGTACAAAGGTTAATTGATGGTGGTGTTTGGGATGAAATACCAGCGCCGGAAGATCAGCTACCTAATGCAGATATGCCAGAAGCATTTAATAAATATTGGAATGAAAAATGGAAGACGAAATATTAGAATTTACATATAAAAGACCACAAAAGAAAAACGAATGGATAGAACAAACACTATTTGTAGACTCCTGTACAATCAGTAGCTCTAATAGAAGGCTAAAGGCTACTTGGTCATATGAAGCTACGCAAGACCTATTAAGTCAACACAATATACGGCAACATTTGTCTGATAAAATGCTTGATGATATGCTGGCTGAAATGGATCGTGAACTTGTTAATGATTTGCGATCTTCTGTAGTTTAAAGCCATATTTAGCTGCGAAAGAACTATCACTCCAATCCAACATTGAATTGATGCCTAATTTCTTTGCTGCTTCTGCTATAAATGGATCAGCAGCTTTTGAATACTGGTCCATGTAATATAGTGCAATAGTTTTCTCTCCGTTTTCGTGAATCCATACTATTCCACCATCAAATGAATTGGTGTCCGGTTCTGGTGATACTAATATTCTGCCACCGCCACCTTCATGTTCTAATTCAGAAGATTGCCACAAAGTAAAAAACAAATACCATGTTTCTTTAAAGTTTCCAAAGTCAACTTGAATAGGAGTAGTTTTAACTAAGTGTTCTAGATGTTCTGAACCTATTGAAGCTAAAACTCTTCGCTTGTCTGTGTTTTCAATAAATAATTTGAATTTCATAGTATTCCTACTTCCTTCCAGCCCTTTCTAACAGCTTTCATTTCAAGGCTGTTATTTCCGTAAAGTTTAGCAGATGAAACTAATGTCATGTTAGCGAATTGGTGGAAGTCAGTATTTGCTTTAAGTTTTTTGGTTACAGTGTTATACCAAACATATCCCATATGTTCCCAAGCATTACCTCCCATTTCCATTGCTGAAATATAGAAAGCATGAGAAGGTATTGTACAGTTTATATGGATGCCGCCATTATCACTAGAAGTATTAAGGTAATTTGCCATTGATGATGGGCAAGGGTCTGTACCCAATAGAGGATCATCATAGGCTGTTCCTGGGGCTTTAATATTACGAATAGCATCACCATTAATGTTAGGCATTAAAAGACCTTCGCCAATCAACCAACTTGCATTATGCGCAGATTGCCCAAGTGCGTATTGTTTAACCAGGCTTCCAAAAACATCAGAGATTGCTTCATTAAGTGCGCCTGATTGGTGATGGTATGATAGCTTGGCGGATGCTTCTGTTACTCCGTGAGTTAGTTCGTGACCGATGACTTCCGGGCATTTAGTAAATCGTTGAAAAATTTGTCCGTCGCCATCACCAAAAACCATTCTTTGACCATTCCAAAAGGCATTGTCAAAGTTTGAGCCATAGTGTACAGTAGCGAATAATTGCATTCCTTTGCCGTCAATACTGTTGCGGTTAAATAGCTTTTTGTAGAAACTCCAAGTATCACCAATGTAGGCATAGGCTTCGTCAACAGCTTGATCGCCAGTTAAACCTTGTCCTTCTCTGCGTACTATTTTGCCATTTAAGTTTTCGGCGTAATTGGCTGATTCGATGATGCGAAATTCGACTTGATTATTTCTACGAAGTTTGGTAGAAAGGTAGCGTTGACCTCGTAATCTCTCTGTGTGAATGAGAGTTTCTAAAGCAAACTGTCGATGACATTCTTCACCACGGTTCAAGATTTCTTGCAGAATGTGTGGTGGAATTAAACAGAATATAGGGTCATGGCACATATAGGTTATATAGTCTATGAACATCAGAGAACACATATTTTTTGTCTTGTTCGTTATTTTAACCGCTCCATTTATCTTGGCAGCAATTCCTTTCCTGTTGTTTGGAGGGTTTATCTTATTACTTGGGGTAACTTCCTTGTTAGTGTGGCACTATACTCTTTTCCCATTGTTGATATGGTT
This sequence comes from Nitrosotalea sp., assembly GCA_041483595.1. Classification (GTDB taxonomy): domain Archaea; phylum Thermoproteota; class Nitrososphaeria; order Nitrososphaerales; family Nitrosopumilaceae; genus Nitrosotalea. The sequence goes on along the minus strand of JBGPGB010000148.1, from coordinate 2,753 downwards.
TGAAGAATGGTTTGTCAGAAAACGGTATTACATTGACTTGAAAGGTAAAGATAATGGAAGATGAAGTTTTAGAATTTAATTATAGAAATCCGAAGAAGAAACACATAAGCGGTTGTACTTGCATCCACTGCTACCCAAATCGTGGTCGTGGTGTAGGCGAAGGGAAGAAAATAAAGATAACAATCCCAAAAATTGCCATACCTCCTATTGTGTTTAATGGCGAAAATGCAGCAATAAGATTAGATATGCCGCCAGAACAAAAAAAGGCCAAACCAGCTAGTTATATACATAATGGTGTACCGCATCTAACGCCTAATCTTTAACACAGGAAATCAATGAAAAAACTACTAGTTTTCCTTGCAACACTTGGAATAATGACTGGCGTACTTTTTATAGCTACCAAACAGCAGGTAGATGAAAAGCCAAATCAAGTTGCGCCAATAGAGAAAAAGCTGATAGTTGAACCAAAAATAGCTACATTTGACGAAGCTAAAAATTCAATTACAGAAGAAAATCTAAGTGGTATTGTTCGCTATTTATGCGACCCAAAGTTTGCTGGTAGAATGAGCGCCCAAAAAGGCAATGAAGAAGCTGCAAATTGGATAGCTGAAAAGTTTAAAGCGTATGGGCTTCAACCAGGAGTAAATGGTTCATATTTCCAAAGTTTTCCAATTCAAAACTTTAATGAAGCAAAAGAAAAAGGCAATGGCAAAACCGCAAACGTTATTGGTGTACTTCCAGGTGGACCAAGGACGTTTATTGTAGGTGCGCACTTCGATCATATTGGATGGGGACCGAAAGCAAGTCAATCGCCTAATAGAAGAGAAATACATCCAGGCGCAGACGATAATGCCAGTGGTACAAGTTCTGTAATGGAACTAGCAAGAGCATTCGGTATGTTAAAAGGGCAAAACAAACATACTATAATCTTCATTGCTTTTAGCGGTGAAGAAATGGGGTTAATAGGTGCTAATTACTATGTTAATAGCGTTCCTTTAAACCAACTTGACTTTATGATTAATTACGATATGGTTGGAAGGTTTAAGGAAAGCGTAATGTTTTACGGAGCAGGGTCAACACCACAATTTAAAAAAGCTGCGGCAGAAGTAGTTAAAAGTGGTGCTAAGATTAACGTAACTGATAATTCTGGCGGCGGTTCTGACCATGCTTCATTTGCTAGAAAAGGTATTCCTGTTACTTTCTTTCATACAGGGCAACATGCAGAATACCACACGCCAGATGACACTCCCAGCAGAATAAACTTTAAGGGACTAAAAGATGTTACTCAATGGACGTTTCATTACTGTTGGCTATTAGATAAAGAAGAATCTTTCCCAAGAGTGAATTTATTTGTCCCACAGGGCGAATGGAAAGATCATAACATGGACTAATTTATGGAAATTAAAAAACAGATAAAAGATATTGTAGACATTCAAGAGAAATATGAAGAAGCAAAAAAGGACATTTTAAGCAGGTGTAAGAAACTTGAAAAAACACTTAGTAGGGAAATTCTTCAAAGACTAAGAGATGCATTTCCAGATGTTTCTTTTAGACCAGAGGATTTACTTATATGTACAGACACAGGTTGTCTTACGAACCGTTGGCAGGCAGAGGTTTATCTTGAAAGCATAGATAGCTACTTATTCTCTGATGATAGATTTTGGTATGAACAAGATTTTGGTTCCTTTACCAAAGTAGATGCACCAGTATCAATGAATCAACTAAGAAAGTGTCTTAAAGCCATTAGCGAAGATTTCGGTATTAAGTTTAAGTTATTACGAAACAAACCATATTCGTCAAACATTCAAATTGACGAAGACGCTCAAAACAGATGGTAATTTATGGACTGGCAATCTATCGCACGAAAAGAATGGCATGAAAATTGGGTTAAAGAATCTAGAGCATTACTTGCAAAAGAAATAAACATTCCAGAGGAAGATAGGACTCATGTATTTTGGTGGTGTGGATGGGGTTTACAAGGCACTATGAAGATAATTGATGGTGTCTGGTATTGGGTTCCTCCACGAATAGGTTGTCGTATTGAGTATAAAGATGGGAGAGATTTAACTGCTCATATTCTTGATTGGTGGTTCGATCATCCTTGTGGTGATGTGCCACAATTTTTTCTGCGTGACTTAATTGATGCTACTGGACCACTATGGAATGAAGACTTAGAAAAAACAATATGGAAACACTTAGAGGTAAAAAAATTAACAAGCTATATCCAACACTTTCCAAATATATCCTAGCCGATAAAGATGCTCTAGTCGTTGACACGCAGCATAGTCACGGCTCTTGGATTGTAGATGAAAATGGCAAAGAATACCTAGATTGCTTTAGTCAATTTGCTAGTCAACCTCTAGGCTGGAATCATCAAAAAGTTAGAGATAGGTCTGGTCGCTTATTCAATGTAGCAATTCACAATATAGCAAACTCTGACATTTATTGTGATGAGTATGCTCAATTTGTAGAGACGTTTGCTAAGTATAGTCCAGACTTCAAATACCATTTCTTTATTGCTGGCGGCACTTTAGGCGTAGAAAATGCACTCAAGGTTGCCTTTGATTGGAAAGCTAAAAAGTTGGGCCTAACCGATGAGAGCGCTAACTATTTAAATGTTGTTCATTTAAAAGATGCTTTTCATGGACGATCAGGCTATACGCTTAGTTTGACCAATACGCACCTAAATAAAACTGAGTTGTTTCCTAAGTTTGATTGGGCTTATATAGGTCGTATTACTAATCCTAAACTTT
>JBGPGB010000147.1:0-4912 GCA_041483595.1 Nitrosotalea sp. | reverse complement strand
TCCTGCATTATTATCAACATCTCTTCGTTCATTGATCTTGGGTAGTGAGTTTGAATGTGACTTTTTAGCCTATCGTAAAGTGGCTCAATTATTTTTCCAGAATGAGTATAATCTATAGGATTTGCAGTTGCAAAAAATACTGTTTTTGGTTCAAAGATTACAGGATATGCACCAGTAGTGAATCTTCCTTCCTGTAATACTGACAAGAGTGCTACTTGTTTTCTTGTATCAAGAACAGGTAATTCATCAATACAAAATAATCCATGTTTTGCTTGCATTAGCTGACCTGGAGAATAGGATTCAATCTCATACATTTCTGTACCTTTCTGTATTATCTTAATTGCGTCAATTTGACCAACCAAATCCTTTACGGAAATATCCGGAGTTGCCAATACATACTTGAATCTGTGTTTACCGTTAACCCATTCAATTTGAGTATCAAGTTTATTATTACGAATTTTCTTCATACTTTCACCATTTACATAGAATTTTGGAATCGACATGGGATTTTCTTTATCATCTAGCAAGTATATCAGATCATTAGATGGGAGATCCATCGGACAGTCATTTGTTATACTGCCTCTAATTATTGGCATGGGTGAAAGAAGTGTTTCTGCAATTGTTTGTGCTATCCTTGTCTTTGCCTGTCCTATTTGACCAACCAAGATCATATCATGACAGGATAGTATTGCCCTATCTAGAGAAGGAATAACATCATCGTCAAAACCTATTATTCTGGGATATTTTGTACTCTTTGATTTTATCTTTAAAATTAAATTTCTACGAAGCTGCTCCTTTGCACCAACTACCTTATAATTAATTTCTAAAAGATCTCTTAATGTCTTAATTTGTTCATAGTCCTCAGGAACACCAGCCATGATTTCGGTATACTTTGAGTCAGAACCATAACTTCTATTCACAAGATTTTCAATTTCCAGAGTCATTGCAATAATTACTCTCCAAATCTGATTTAAAGTATTATTATTTTAGTATGGTTTTTATCGGGGATGCGGGGGATTTTTTAATACTTGTCTTCACAGGAGTTCAGACATATAGTTAGAATAGCGGGTAAGGATATTCCCGGCGCTAAAAAGACCATCATTGGAGTTGGTCAAGTAAAGGGCATAGGTTACAATTTTGCAAAATCACTTTTAGAAGTATTAAAAATTAATCCAAACAGTAACGTGGGTTTTCTCACAGAATCACAAGTAGAAGAAATAGAGAAAGCAATGAGAAATCCCTCATCTGTCAACATACCGTCTTGGTTTCTAAATAGGCGAAAAGATATGGACACAGGAAACGATTTTCATCTGATCACTTCGGATATTGACTTTAATGTAAGAAATGACATTGAGAGAGAGAAAGGTATGAACAGTTGGAGAGGATTTCGTCACACATATGGATTAAAAGTTCGTGGACAAAGTACGCGTACCACTGGTAGAAAAGGTGGTGCCGTTGGAGTTAAGAAAGGAGGTAAGGTTTTACCAGCTGGTTCTCCTGGTGCCCCAGCTGAAGGTGCAGCCCCCGCAGCAGCTCCAAAGGCTGGTGCAGCTCCCGCAGCAGCTCCAAAGGCTGGTGCAGCTCCCGCAGCAGCTCCAAAGGCTGGTGCAGCTCCCGCAGCAAAACCAGCTGCGGAAAAGAAAAAGTAGGTGAATTAGGTGGGAGATCATCCAAAGAATTCACGCAAAATGTGGAGGAAGCCAAAACGTCCTCTCAACTATGACTTGCTAAATGAAGAATTACATGTACTAGGTACTTTCGGACTTAAGAACAAGAGAGAGTTATGGAAAGCACATACAGAGCTTTCAAGAATAAGAAATCAAGCAAGATCACTCTTAGCATTAACGCAAGACGTTAGAATAACCAAAGAACCAGTACTTATGAAATCACTTGCAAGAGTTGGGCTTGTCAAAGAAAATTCTACATTAGATGATGTGCTCAATCTAAAAGTAGCTGACTTTCTATCACGACGATTACAGACATTTATCCAGAAAAAAGAATCAATCAAGAGCCCATACTTGGCAAGACAAATAGTTGTTCACGGTCATGTGATGATTGGCGATAGAGTAGTTACGATTCCTTCATACACTGTAAAAGTTGAAGAAGAAGACCAGATTCACTTATCACCAGAATTAGACCTTGGCAAGACAAAGCAACAACTAGATAATGAAGTAAGAACTGAAGAATCTTCCCAAGAAGTAAAAAATGAAATACCAGCTGAATAAAACATACAAATCATTATTTACCACGAAAATGGATAAGTTATCATCATGTGTTCGATTATAGGATACCTTGGCATCAGTTCAGCAGCCCCCATAATAGTCAAGGGACTAAAAAGGATGGAGTATCGAGGTTATGATAGTGTAGGGGTTGCGACTTTTTCAGAACATCAGATTAATGTTAGAAAAGGAGTAGGTAAAGTAGTAGAGGTAAATAAAGCAGTAAAACTCGATGAACTTTCTGGGACCATTGGAATAGGCCATACAAGATGGGCTACTCATGGAATGGTAACTGACGTAAATGCCCATCCCCATCCATCAAGCTCAGGCGAAGTAGCTATTGTTCACAATGGCATAATTGAGAATCATGAAGAGTTAAAAAAAGAACTTGAAGAGAGAGGATATATTTTTAAAAGTCAAACAGACAGTGAGGTCATAGCAAATCTTCTTCAATATCATTACGATAAAACTAAAGAAATTAAAAAATCTGTGATTGAAACAGTAGCTGAGCTAAAAGGAAATTATGCTTTTGTTGCAGTCTTTCAAGACGGCTCATTGGCTGCAGCTCGAAATCACGAACCCCTTATAATTGGAGTTGGAAAAGAAGGATACTTTATTTCAAGTGACGTACTAGGATTTGTTGAATATACAGATGAAGTTATCTATCCAGACAACAGAGAATTTGTGATCATTGACACATCGGGATTGAAAATATTTGATTTTGATGCAAATCCAGTACAACATCAAATAACCAAAGTATCAAAGGAATTTGCTGATGCATATAAGGGACAATATGCTCATTACACTCTAAAGGAAATTTCAGAACAGCCAGCAACGATATTGAGTGCTGGAAATAATACTAAACTTGAGATCGATTTGGCTTCAGACTTGGTAAAACATGCAGGGAATCTCTACATCACTGGAAGTGGAACAAGTTACAACGCAGCACTAATTGCAAAATTCCTTTTTTCAAAATATGCAAAGATAAAGATTGATCCAATAATGTCTAGTGAGGCACAGTTTTCTCCCGATATATTTGAAGAGAAATCAATTCTAATTACAATTTCTCAAAGTGGAGAGAGTGCAGATGTATTAGAAGCTGTGAGTTTTGCAAAAAAGGCAGGATCTAAAATTATATCGATCGTCAATATCATGACATCTTCACTAGTTCATCAGTCAGCTATTTCTATTGGACTCAACTGTGGTCCAGAGATAGGAGTAGCTGCAACCAAAAGTTTCACATCCCAACTCGTGATACTATACAAAATGGTCGATAAAATATGTAATGGTTGTATAGGATTGGATCTCATAAAGGTATCAGAAGCAATCAAGAAGATCCTGTCTAATGATTCTAAAATCAGAGATGTTGCAAGGATGCTAAAAGACGTATCAGATATTTACGTATTAGGAAGAGGGATACATTATCCAATTGCATCTGAGGGATCATTAAAGTTAAAGGAGTTAACATACATCCATGCAGAAGGTCTTCCCGGTGGAGAATTAAAACATGGTCCCCTAGCACTGATGGATTCCAATTCATTTGTTTTAATTATCAATCCTAATGATTCTACATATAATGACACGTTAATGTCAGCCAAGCAAATAAAAGCGAGAGGAGCCAGAGTTATCGGAATTTCTGATAAACCAAGTGATGCATATGATTATTGGATTGAGATACCAAGTATCAACGAGTCATTATATCCCCTTGTAGAGATAATACCAATACAACTTCTTGCTTATTATGCTGCCCTTGAAAAAGACACGGATCCAGATTATCCAAGAAACTTGGCAAAATCAGTAACTGTCAAGTAATTTTTGCATATTCTTTTTCCGTTAAAACTAATAGAGTACTAGCATCAATTCCTGTTTTCAACATACATGCAATAGATGCACCTCCAGCACCTGCTCCTTCTTTGACAAATCCTTCTTCATAGGATCTTAATCCAGAAAATTTCGATTCTCCAAGTTTGAGTTTAGCAACCAGTATAGGAATATCTAATATCTGCGATACAGTCTCGACCAAATTTGCAGATTTGTCTGCAGCTACATAAGAGGTAGTACCAAGAGCAGTATTCTTCCCATCAAATCCTATGCTTTCTGCAAAAGCAAGCACCGCAGCCATTTGTGTTCCTCCAGCTAATATCACCCTAGATATTTCTGAAGCTGTACTAATAATACCTGCAACTGTAGGAATCATTGGATCACCCAATTGGGATATAATTTCAAATGGATCTTTTGATTGAAGTCTTTTTAATGCATCTTTTACTGTTTGTATCTTAAGTTCTACAGGATTATGCGGCATGCTGCTACTAACAAGTCCTTTTATGCCAAACCCTTCAAGTACACCAAGTGCAGTGGTAGTACCACCTGGAATACTTTCACCAACAACAACACAATCAGTAGATGCTCCTAGAAATCTTCCAATTATTCTGCCATATTCTACGGCCTTCCCAACTTCATCCATGCTGAGAGCAGGTTCTTTTCCAATGTTTTTTCCATAATCCAATGTCATATCAATGAAGGGAAGTTTTGGTGATATCTTACTACCTGCATTTATAACAATACTTGGAATGCTTGCTGCCTCTAGTGCAGTTTTTGTCAATAATGCAGGCGTTGGTTTTCCATCTGGAGTCATAGGAATTACAGAGATGCTTTTGCAATACCCATAGTGAATAAATTCAGCATCAGCTGGT